>JASGEZ010000116.1:0-36442 GCA_047605905.1 Microlunatus sp. | reverse complement strand
GCTGATCCAGGTGCCGCGACGGTCACGGTGACCTGCACGTATTCCTGGGGTCAGTGCCCATTTGACCAAGTGCCGATTCCGGCAGGGGCGACGCCGAACGCCGGCAGCGACGGGGTGCTCGTGGTCCTCCATGGCGATCTTGCGTACGAGCTGTGGCAGGCCAAGTCGGACAACTCGTCGTGGACGGCGTCGTGGGGTGCGGTCAACAACATCAGCAGCGTGGACGGCTGGGGCTGGGGCGGTTCCGCCACCGGATCCGGCGCCTCGCGGGCTGCCGGTGTGGTGCGGGTGGCTGAGATCGAGGCCGGGGTCATCGACCACGCGTTGGTGGTGCAGACTGACACGGTCTGTGCCGACGTGGTCCGGACACCGGCGATCAAGACCGACGGTGATTCGCAGCGCAGCGACTGTATTCCTGAGGGTGCCCGGATCCAGCTCGACCCGTCGATCGACCTGGACACCATTGCTGGGCTGACTCGCGGTGAGCGAGCGGTGGCCGAGGCTCTGCAGGTCTACGGCGCGTATGTCATCGATCGCGGTGGCAGCCCGATGAGTATCAGCTTCGAGCGAGCGGCTGATGCTTCGGGCAGCTATCCGGGCGAGGTGTACTCGGACGCCGGCTTCCGCTGGGACTATGACGGAATGCCGGATATTCCCTGGAGCAAGATGCGGGTGCTGGCGAACTGGGACAGCTGACGCACAGCGATCAGCGTCGTACGTCGCGCCACCTCATCGTAGAAGCGAGATCACCAAGATCACCAGGCCGATCATGATGATTGCCGAGAGGGTCGACAAGGCAAGTCCCAGCCACCGAAGGTTCCGGCCTTCAGACCCGATCAAAACCCGCACCTGCTATCACTGGCACCCCTGTGTCGCCGAGGACCCGAAGTCAACATCATGCAGTGCCTCCGAGCCGATTGCCAGTGGGTGCGCGGGCTGGTAGTTGCGGGCCGGTAGTTGGCGGAACAGGCTGGCCGCATGGCAAATGCCGTGGACTGGCCCAGGGACCATACGCCCTGCGCTGGACGTGCTGCTCGGGAGGTGACATCGCCTCGGCCTCGACTGAGGTCAGCTGGGCGGGGCCGTACTCTCTCGCTTCGTCAGTACCGGCGTGGAGTCCGGGTGTGCTGCCGGCTCGACTCCGTCCAGCAGGTCGAAGAGGCGACGGCCGACATGGATGCCGAGTGCCATCACGTCGTGATGCAGGGCGGACAGCTGCGGATGGGTGATGGTGCACAGCGCGGAGTCGTCCCAGGCCAGCAGACTCACGTCGGCCGGCACCTCGACCCCCAGCTCGGAGAGCGTCGACAGACCGGCCACCGCCATCAGGTCGTTGTCGTAGACGATGGCGGTGGGTCGTTCCGGCAGTGACCACAGCTGCCGGGTGGCCAGCCTCCCGGCCTCGTCGGAGTAGTCGGCGTGCACGATGGTGCCCGCGACCCCGGCCGCCGCGACTGCCTGTTCGAACGCGCGATCGCGGATCTGGGTGTGACTGAACGCCGGTGTGCCCGCCACCCGGCCGAGACATCGGTGCCCGAGCTCGATCAGCCAGTCGACCGCCGAGGTCATCGCGGCCGCATCGTCGGTCCAGACCGTGGTGAACCCGCCGGTCTCACTCGGATCGCCGATGAAGACCGCCGGCATGCCGAGGTCCCGCAGAGTCTGCACGCGTGGGTCGTCGACCCGGATGTCGACGATGACCGCGGCGTCCACCCGGCGCTCGGACCACCAGCGGGAGTACAGCTCCAATTCCTCCTCCGGGGTCGCCGTGAGCTGCAACAGCAGCGCATAGCCGCGGCGGGAGAGCTCGGCCTGAAGCCCGGCGATGAACATCATGTAGAACGGCTCGGCGCCGAGGATCCGCGGGTCGCGGGCGAGGATCAGCCCGAAGGTCTCCGTCCGCGATCCGGACAGCATCCGGGCCGTCCGACTGGGCGCCCAGCCCAGTTCGTGGGCCACCTCGAGGATCTTGTCGCGAGTCTGCGCCGAGACGCCGGGGCGACCGTTCAAGGCGTACGAGACCGCGCCCTTCGACACCCCGGCTCGCTGCGCGATGTCGTTGATCGTGACCCGGTTCACATCGCGTACGGTAGCGACTGAACCGGTTCGGTGGAATGGATCCGGTCAGCAGTGTCGGAAGTCAAGATGACAAAAAGGGAGCCGGTCGCTTCGGCTCCGCTCGAGGAGGAGCATGCCCAATCCTGATCAGTTGTCGGTCCAGCTCTACACCGTGCGTGGGGCGCTCGAGCAGGACTTCGACGGCACCCTGGCGAAGATCGCCGAGTACGGCTACACCCAGGTCGAGCCGTTCGGCTTCGTGACGTTCTTCGACCAGTTGAAGACCGGACTCACGGCCCACGGGCTGTCAGCGCCGACCACCCACATGGGGCTGTTGACGGCGGACGACGTCGACGATGTGTTCGTGAAGGCGAAGGAACTCGGGATCGAGACGGTGATCGTGCCGTCCACGGACCCGGCCCGCTGGCAGAGTGCCGAGGACATTGCCGGGATCGCCGCCGAGCTGAATGCGGCAGCCGCCAAGGCCGCCGCGTACGGTCTCAAGGTCGGCTATCACAACCACCACTTCGAGTTCGAGTCGCGGATCGACGGGAAGCACGGCCTGGAGGTGCTCGCGGAGCTCCTCGATCCCGGGGTCGTGCTGCAGGTGGACACCTATTGGGCCTATGCCGGTGGCGCCGATGTCCCGGCATTGTTGGAGCGGCTCGGCGACCGGGTCGTCGCGCTGCACGTCAAGGATGGAGACGGATCGTTGGATGACAAGAAGCAGGTCGCTGTGGGCTCCGGATTGCTGCCCGTCAACGACTATCTGAGGGCCGCACCGAACGCGTTGTTCGTGGTCGAGCTCGACGATTCCGAGGGTGACCTCCTGGAGGCCGTCGGCGCCAGCCGCGAGTTCCTGGTCGGGGGTGCGCTCTGATGGCCGGCCGTGGACCAGTGGGCGTCGGCATCATCGGCGCCGGGGTGATCAGTGGCACCTACATCGAGAACCTGAAGTCGTTCGCCGACACCGAGCTGCTGGCGATCGGCGACCTGTATCCGGAGATCGCCGAGGCGAAGGCTGCTGAGTACGGCATCACCTCCGCAGGTGCCTCCGAGGTCGTGCTGAACAACCCCGACATCGAGCTGGTGGTCAACCTGACCGTCCCTTCGGCGCACGCCGAGGTTGCCGCGCAGGCGATCGGCGCCGGCAAGCATGTCTGGAACGAGAAGCCGCTGGCCCTGGACCGGGAAGCCGGCAAGGCTACGTTGGAGGCTGCGGCGGCGGCCGGCGTACGCGTCGGCTGTGCGCCCGACACCTTCCTCGGCTCCGGCCTGCAGGCGGTCAAGGCGGCGCTGGCCGACAACGTGATCGGTACGCCGCTGAGCGCGCTGTTCCTGATGCAGCAGCCTGGTCCCGACCTGTGGCACCCGAACCCGGCCTTCCTGTTCCAGGAAGGTGCCGGCCCGCTGTTCGACATCGGCCCGTACTACCTGACCGCCATGGTGCAGATGTTCGGACCGGTCGCCTCGGTTGCCTCGATCGGCACCAAGGCCCGCGAGCGGCGGACCATCATGGCCGGTCCGAAGGCGGGCGAGGAGTTCGATGTCACGGTGCCCAGCCAGACCGTGGCGCTGGCCCGGTTCGAGAGCGGCCAGGCGCTGACCCTGGTGCTGAGCTTCGACTCGGCCGTGTCGCGGATCCTGCTCGAGGTGACCGGCACCGACGCGGTGCTGGAGATGCCCGATCCGAACATGTTCGACGGCGAGCTCCGGCTTCGTCGTCCGGGTGCGGAGGAGTGGGAGAGCCTGGCCACCACCAAGGCGAAGTCGGCTCGTGGCACCGGGGCGCTGGACATGGCCCGGGCCATCCGTGAGGACCGCCCGCACCGCGCGACCGGCGACCTGGCCTACCACGTGCTCGACATCATGGTCTCGATGGCCGAGTCCGCGGAGTCCGGTGAGGTCGTGAAGGTGGAGAGCACCGTGCAGCCCTCCGAAGCCCTGCCCGCCGACTGGGATCCCCTGGCCGCCACGGTGTAGATCGCGGCCCGCGTCGAAGTTGCTCGGGTTTGTCGGCTTTGCTCGATCTGTAGATAGAGCGAGGCCGACAAACCCGAGCAGCTTTGTATTTGCAGGACCTACGCCGAGGGTGCCGGCTGTTGGCTGCCGACCTTGCTCTGGGCATCGACCAACTCGGTACGCGCGGTCTCGCGGCTGAGCAGCAGACCGGTCAGGGACAGTACGCCGACGAGGATCAGGAAGAACGCCGGGGCGCTGGAGTTGCCGGTCACCGCGATCAGCCAGGTGCCGATCAGTGGCGCCACGCCGCCGAAGAGCATCGCGCCGACGTTGAACGGGACGGCGAAGCCGAGGTAGCGAGAGCGGGTGCCGAATATCTCGGTGAAGAAGGACGGAAAGACCGCGTCGTTCATCGCGAAGAAGATCAGGCCGATGATGAGCACGGTCGTCGCCAGCAGTACGCCGCCCCGAGTGAAGAGGCTCATCATCGGATAGGACAGCGCGATGAACGCGATGCTGGAGATCAGCAGCGTGCGCTTGCGCCCGAAGCGGTCGGAGAAGTGCGCGATGATCGGGATGATGGCGAGGTAGGCGACCAGACCGATCGTGACCACCAAGGTCGAACTTGCCTCGCTCATGCCCGCCTGCTCGATCAGGAACGTCGGCGTGTAGCTGAGCAGCAGGTAGTACGCCCCCGCGTTGAGGGACATCACGAGCAGCGCCTTGCCCATCGACGGCAGGCTCTTGCGCACCTCGGCCCAGCGATGAGTGCGCGAGAGGGCCGCCCGCTCCGCCGCGTCCGCGGCACGCTGTTGGCGCTCGAGTTCCTGCACGTGACGGAACTGGGGAGTGTCCTCCATCCGGGTACGCAGCCACAGGCCGAGGATGCCGAGCGGGCCGGCGAGCAGGAACGGGATCCGCCAGCCCCACGACTGCAGGACCTCCGGGGACATCGTCGCGTAGAAGACCGTCGCCATCAGGGAGGCCAGCAGGAAGCCGGCCGCCGAGCCCATCGGCACGACGCTGGTCAGCAGCCCGCGGCGATGGGGTGGTGCGTACTCCGCGATGAACGTGCCGGCTCCCGCGTACTCGCCGGAGGCGGCGAAGCTCTGGGTCATCCGGAGCACCAGCAGCAGGATCGGGGCGAGGACACCGATGGTCGCGTACCCGGGCAGGAAACCGATCAGGAACGTGGACCCGGACATCAGCAGGATCGTGGTGGACAGGATGGCCTTACGGCCGACCCGGTCGCCGAGGCTGCCCCAGACGAAGGCGCCGATCGGACGCACCAGGAACGACAGCGCGAACACCGCGAAGGTGCTCATCAGCGCGACCGTACGGTCCTCGGAGGCGAAGAAGACCACCGCGATGGTGGTGGCCAGATAGCTGTAGCTGGCGTAGTCGAAATACTCCAGCAGGGTGCCGAGGCCGCCGGCGATCAGGACTCGGCGAAGCACCGAGCGGTTCTCCTGCTCAGTGGTGTTGGGCGCGTTGGACATGGATGACTCCTGTCAGATGCCGGGTGGAGCTGTCAGGTACCAGTCGAGGGACCTTGAGGAATGGGTGTTGCCGCCTATGGTTTCAATCGGCATCGGTGCGGGGGAATGGCCGCGCGGCCAGTTCCGGCACAGCGGGATGTACGTCGCGGCGAATGGCGAGTGAACGTCCGGTGACCAGGAGCTAACCCAGCTGATGATCGCGGAATCCGCGCGCCTTCAAGGCCAGCCAGAGTTCGGTCTGTGCGTCGATCGCCTCGATGTCGTGCCCGGTCAGCTGGGCGATCCGCTGCAGCCGGTTGCGCACCGTGTGCCGATGTACGTTCAGCCGGTCCGCCGTCGCGTCCACCGAGCGCCGTTCTACGAGCCAGGTGTGCAGCGTCAGCAGCAGGGCGGCACCGCCGCGGGCGGACTCGATCGGCGCCAGGGTCGCGTCGGCGAAAGACTCAAGATAGTCCGCCGGCGCGGCTCGGATCAAGAACTCGTGCGAGGCGCCGTCCACGTACTCGATCGGGGTGCCCAGCCGTCGGCTCGTCTCCAGGGCGACACCGGCCTGCTGCATGCTCCGGGCGGCGTGCCATGGGGCGACGGGTACGCCGACGCCGAGGGGCACCTCGAGTCCGTACTCGCGGAGTGCGCGCCTGGGATCGGTGCCGACCAGACACTCGACGAGCCGATCGCGGTGCCGGATGAACGGGGTGCCGAGGACGGCGACCAGGTCGTCGACGAGCACTTCGGCATGAGTCGCGCTCCGCGCTTCGATGGCGACCCCGCGCAACTCGGCGAAGTCGACCCCGATGCTGCGGAACAGGGCCCGGGCGGCCAACTCGTCGCCGAGGGTGAGCACCCGGTTCATCCGGGTGGTGCGCAGCCGCCGCTCCGGTTCGTCGAGATACCAGTAGCGCTCGTACTCCAGGGCCAGCAGCGAGCGCATTGTCGGGACCGCGAGCTGCGCCGCCTCGGCCTCGGACGGAATCCGGGCGAAGAAGCCGCGGAGCACGTCGTTGCCGGCGAAGGGCGCCACTTCGAGCGGATGTTCGGGAAGACGGAGGACCTCACCGAGCCGCGGCACCTCCGAGGTCCTGAGCCGGGCCGAGACCTCTTCGAGCAGATCGGGCGGAAAGGCGTCGCTGCGGCCGACGGGCTGCCCGAGCCGGTGGAAGGCCGCGACCGGTTCGCCGGTCTGCTGTTGCCAGCCGCGCAGCAGTCGGTCGATGCCACCGCCGCGAGCGACGATGGCGGTCAGATCGATCTGGAGTTCCAGTGACCGGACGAGCGCCTGGTAGGCCTCGGGCGGCGTCTCGGCGGTCACAGCGGTCAACCTAGCAAGATCCGTGTTACGGAGAGTCGTACATTTTTCGCCACTGGGGCCAGTTCGAGGAAGAGGCCATCGCCGTGGTGGCGATAGACCGTCTCGGCCGCAGATTTCTAGCCTTGGCTGGGTCGCGGATGACGCGGCCTACTCACCGACAACCACAGCTCACCGACAACCACAGCAGGAGTTCAGATGATCGGACAGAACGAGTACTTCGACGGGCAGGTACGCAGCCTCGAGTTCTGCAATGAGCAGGGCAACTTCACCGTCGGCGTGATGGAGCCCGGCGAGTGGACGTTCGAGGCCCCCGTCAAGGAGTGGATGCACCTCGTTCGTGGCAGCTGGGACGTGCAGCAGCCGGCCGGTCAGGGTGAGTGGAAGACCTACCGCGAGGGCGAGCAGTTCGAGGTCCCCGGTGGCACCGACTTCACCGTGCGGGTCAAGGACACGGTTGCCTACCTCTGCCCGTACGCCGGCGAGTTCCTCGGCCACCTGGACCTCTGACCGCGGTCCGATCCGGATCGACCCGGCCCGATCCGGTTCGGATCGCGAGGTACGCCGGTTCTTGCTCGGGTTCGTCGGCTTTGCTCTATCTGTAGACCGAGCAAAGCCGATAAACCCGAGCAGCTTTGTGCTTGCGGGACGGCGTGGGTGGAGCCGGGGTCAGCGCAGGTCGTTGACGCTGCGCAGCACCGGTTTGGTGGTGAGGGCGACCTCGTCCAGCCCCACGATTTCGCCAGACTCTGCGCCGGTCACCCGGAAGGTGTGCGTGCCTCCCCCGTGCAGTGTGACGAGCGCCGAGTCCACCCGAGCCCCGGGGTCCAGTCGGTCCGGGAACAGCGTCGCGTCCTTGACCAGGGATTTTGCCTCCAGTCGTACGTCGTAGCCGTCGCCGTCCGGCACCACCGTGACCTGGTACGCGTCCGCCGGGTCGACCAGTTGCAGGGCGGTGTCCTCGACGAAATAGCCGTACGCCGTCGCGGCCGTCTCACCCTCCACCGTGGCGGTCAGGAACTCCGCAGTCGGGTCCGCGGGGGTGAGCAGGTCGGCATCCAAGGCGACAGTGAGGGCCGAGCGGGCGTCAAGATGCAGGGGTAGCCGTTGCTCGGCCAGCACCGGCGTACCGACTCCGGTCCCGCGCCGGGTGATCACCAACTCGCCGTTCCACACCTCGGCCGCATCGTTGTGCGCGATCAGCGCCAGCACCTCGTTGCCGTGCTCGTCGTGGCGCGGTTGGAAGGTCAGCAACTGATCGGCGTACACCCGCTTGAGCGCATGCCAGAGCGGTTTGCGGATGCCCACGTAGTCGACGGCAGCCCAGGAGATCACCGGCCAGTTGTCGTTCAGCTGCCAGACGATCGCGCCGCGGTTCCGCGGGTAGTAGCTCCGCAGGTGCTCGACACCGAAGCCGACCGCCCGCGCCTGGTTGAGCGAGGTCAGCCAGTGCCAGTCATCCATATCGGCGGTCGGTTCCGTCGACCAGATCGGCAGATGATCGCCGAGGCCGCGCTCCAGCTTGAGATTGCCCTGATGTGCCTTCTGGTGCACCAGCATCTGGGTGCCGTACGGGTCGGCCGGCTCGTCATGGACGACCGAGAACAGCGTCGACCAGCCGGGCGGCCCCTGGAAGCCGAACTCGGACACGAACCGGGCCGGATAGTCCCGGTAGTGGTTGTAATCCAGCTGGTTCCAGACATCCCAGATGTGCATGGTGCCGCTGCGATGGTCGTTCGGGTGGTGGTACTTCGCGTACGAGTAGGGGCTGCCGGGGGAGTACGGAGTGCGCGGGTCCAGCTCGGCCACGATCGCCGGCAGGATCTCGGAGTAGTAGCCGTCGCCCCAGGTCCGGCCGGCCAGCGGCTGCCGCCAGCCCCACTCCACGTAGCCCCAGATGTTCTCGTTGTTGCCGTTCCAGACCGCCAGGCTCGGATGCGACGACAGCCTGGTGACGGCCTCGCGAGCCTCCGCGATCACCTCGCTGCGCAGCGGTTCCTCCTCCGCGTACGTGGCACAGGCGAACAGGAAGTCCTGCCAGACCAATAGCCCCAGTTCGTCGCAGACCGCGTAGAAGTCGTCGCTCTCGTAGATGCCGCCGCCCCAGACCCGCAGCAGGTTGGCGCCGCCCGCCACCGCCTCCTCGATGGAGGCGCGGTAGCTGACCGGCGACAGCTGGGTGAGCAGGGCATCGTCGGGGATCCAGTTGAAACCCTTGACGTAGACCGGGGTGCCGTTGACCACGATCGCGAACCCGGTGCCGTGCTGATCGGGCTCGGTCGCGAGCTCGACGGTGCGGAAGCCGACCTTGGTCTCGTACGACTGGTCCCCGAGCCGGACCGCCACGTCGTAGCGGGGCTGCGATCCGTAGCCGATCGGCCACCACAGCTCGACGTTCTCGACAGTGAGGTCGACTCTGGCTTCGGCGTCGCCGGGAACGACTGGGACGGCGACGGTCTGGTCAGCCAAGGAGACGAGCACCTCGACCACCTCGGCGGTTCCGGTGGGCTCCGTCACCCCACCGGCGCTGCCGGCAGAGGGGGTGGCCCACTCCAGTTCGAGGTGAGTCTCCAGTCGTCCGGACGTGCCGTCGACCAGGGCAAGCGGACGGACACCGGCCAGTCGGACCAGGCTCCAGGACT
The DNA here is from genome assembly GCA_047605905.1 of Microlunatus sp. Lineage (GTDB taxonomy): Bacteria > Actinomycetota > Actinomycetes > Propionibacteriales > Propionibacteriaceae > Microlunatus. Next base: position 26,975 of record JASGEZ010000116.1, on the reverse strand, counting down.
CGATCCGGACCGACTTCCAGACCCCGACTCCGGCCAGATCGGGACCCCAGTCCCAGCCATAGCCGGCGGCCATCTTGCGGATCGCGTTGAACGGATGACCGTACGCGCGTGGTCGATCGCCCAACTCCTCCGAGAGTCGATGTGCTGCGGTCACCGGACCCTCGAAGCGCACCTCCAGGGTGTTCTGACCAGGCTGGATGAGGTCGGTGACATCGAACCGATAGCTGCGGTGCTGGTTGGCAGCCCAGCCGATCTCGACGTCATTGAGCAGCACGGTCGCGATGGTGTCGAGGCCGTCGAAGACCAGATCGTGACGCTGTTCGTCCCCGGGGGCGAAGGTGAAGCCGGTGCGGTAGGACCAGTCGGTGCTGCCGATCCAGTGCAGTTGGTGCTCGTTGTCGCCATCGAAGGGATCGGGGATCAGATCGGCGGCGAACAGATCCGCGTACACCTCTCCCGGCACCGTTGCCGGAATCGGGGCTGCCGCGACCCGGCCCCACTCGTCGGGCGGCGGGCTGAGCGGAGTGAGGGTCCACGTGACTCCGGCGGGGGAGTCATCGGTGTTCAGGGACACGCGTCGAAGCGTTGGTGACATCGTCGTCGGGGGCACGTTCAGGGACGCTACTTGACCGGTTAAGCACGGACAAGGGCCGGATGGGGCAGAAGTGGGGTGCCCATCGGTTTGGATGGGTCCACTCAGAGGCAACCAAGGTTAGCCTTACCTGATGCGTGAGCAAGATCACCCGCAGCTACTCGCCGCATCCACCTAGGATTTTGACAAGGGCATTGTTGCGAAAATGTGCCCTTCTGTCTGTCGTATCGAGTGAGAGCGAAGTTGTGAGAGATCTACGTGTTGCCGTGGTCGGTGCCGGCCCGGCGGGCATCTATGCCGCCGACATCTTGACCAAAGCCTGCGAGGAGCGCGGGAGTCAGGCGGGTGTCGACCTGTTCGAGCGGCTGCCCGCGCCGTACGGCCTGGTTCGGTACGGAGTTGCCCCCGACCATCCCCGGATCAAGGAGATCATCACCGCACTCCGCCGGATCCTCAGCAAGCCCGGGCTCCGGTTCTTCGGCAACGTCACCTACGGGGTGGACGTCAAGCTCGCGGACCTGCGTCAGTACTACGACGCGGTGATCTTCGCCACCGGCGCTGCCGCCGACCGTCCGTTGGAGATCCCGGGCATCGAGCTGCCCGGCAGCTACGGGGCGGCGGACTTCGTCTCCTGGTACGACGGGCATCCGGACGTGCCGCGGACCTGGCCGCTGGAGGCCCGCGAGGTCGCCGTGATCGGCGCCGGCAATGTCGCCCTGGACATTGCCCGGGTGCTGGCCAAGACCGCCGACGAGCAGCTGGTCACCGAGATCCCGGACAACGTCTATCAGGGTCTGAAGGCCAACCAGGCAACCGATGTGCACGTCTTCGCCCGCCGTGGTCCGGCGCAGATCAAGTTCACGCCGTTGGAGCTGCGCGAGCTCGACCACTCGCCGAATGTCGATGTGATCGTCCATCCGGAAGGTTTCGAGTTGGACGAGGCGAGCGAGCAGGCGGTGCAGAAGAGCCGGCAGACCAGGATGGTGGTCAACACGCTGTACGGCTGGATCGACAAGGAGCTGAAGGGTGCGCCGCATCGTATCCACATCCACTTCTGCGCGGCTCCGACCGCGGTTCTCGGCGTCGATCGAGTCGAAGGGCTACGGACCGAGCGCACCGAGTTGACCGGCGACGGGCGGGTCCGAGGCACCGGTGAGTTCACCGACTGGCCGGTGCAGGCGGTCTACCGGGCTGTCGGCTATCTGTCCTCGCCGTTGGCTGACGTCCCGTTCGATCACGTCGGGGGTGTGATCCCCAACCAGGCGGGGCGGGTGCTCGATCTCGACGACTTCGCCGTCCGGGGCGTCTACACCACCGGCTGGATCAAGCGAGGGCCGGTCGGACTGATCGGGCACACCAAGTCCGACGCGTCCGAGACGATCGACAGCCTGCTGGCCGATCTCGACGAACTGCCGCGACCCGAATATCCGAACCCGAGTTCCATCGTGCGGCATCTGCGCGGCCGTGGCATCGCTTTCACCACCTACGAGGGGTGGGAGCGGCTCGACAGCCATGAGATCGCCCTGGGCGAGGCCGCCGGGCGTCGGCGGATCAAGGTGGTTCCCCGGGAAGAGATGGTCGCCATCTGCGGCGCTTGATCACCGACGCCGGACTGGATCGGGGGCTTGATCGACGCATGTTACTCACCAGTAGTTTTCGGGTTTAGGCTGGTGCTGTGAGTGCGTTCGATGAGATCTACACCCCGACCGAGGAGCACGAGGCGTACCGGGCTGTGGTTCGGGAGGTGTGCGAGAAGAAGGTCGCGCCGCACGCCGCGGAGGCCGACGAACTGGGGGAGTTTCCCCAGGCATCCTTCGAGGCGTTGCGGGCAGCCGAGTGCCACGCCCCGCATGTGCCGGAGGAGTACGGCGGCATGGGCGGGGATGCGCTGGTGGTGGCGATCGTGATCGAGGAGATCGCTCGGGTCTGTGCGTCCTCCTCGCTGATCCCGGCAGTCAATAAGCTCGCCTCGGTGCCGTGGCTGCTGACCGGCTCCGATGAGCTCAAGGCCCGCTACTTCCCGTCGATGGCCAGCGGTGAGGCGATGGCCTCGTACTGCTTGTCGGAGCCGGAGGCCGGCTCGGATGCGGCGAGCATGAAGACCCGCGCCGTACGCGACGGCGACGACTGGGTGCTCAACGGCACGAAGCGCTGGATCACCAACGCCGGGGTCTCGGACTACTACACCGTCTTCGCCGTCACCGATCCCCAGAAGCGGTCCAAGGGCATCAGCGCCTTCGTGGTCGAGAAGTCCGATCCAGGGGTGTCGTTCGGGGCGCCGGAGAAGAAGCTCGGCATCAAGGGCTCGCCGACCCGAGAGGTGTATCTGGACAACGTCCGGATCCCCGGTGATCGGCTGATCGGGGCTGAAGGCACGGGCTTCGGCACGGCCATGAAGACTCTCGACCACACCCGCGTCACCATTGCCGCGCAGGCGGTCGGCATCGCCCAAGGTGCCCTCGACTACGCGCTGGGCTATGTCAAGCAGCGCCAGCAGTTCGGCAAGGCGATAGCGGAGTTCCAGGGCCTGCAGTTCATGCTCGCCGACATGGGCATGAAGCTCGAGGCCGCCCGCCAACTCACCTACGTCGCCGCCGCAAAGTCCGAACGCGGCGATGCCGATCTCACCTACTTCGGGGCCGCTGCCAAGTGCTTCGCCTCCGACGTGGCCATGGAGATCACCACCGACGCGGTCCAACTCCTCGGCGGCTACGGCTACACCAAGGACTATCCCGTCGAACGGATGATGCGCGACGCCAAGATCACCCAGATCTACGAAGGCACCAACCAAGTGCAACGGATCGTGATGGCCCGCCAACTCCTTGCCGGTCTGCCTCAGGTCTGAGGCTGAGCCGCCGAGAGACTGCGCGATGTTGCAGGGAACACCCGGCTGAATCGCGCACCTTGTCTGCTGGTCGGCCGGCGGGACTCATCGCACTGCGGACGCAGGTACACGCAGGCGCGGTTGGTGCCCGTGGGCCACAGACGTACGCGGGACTCGGCTGTACGGACGGCGTTGGGTGCCGCGTGGTCACAAACGCACGCCGGGTTCGCGTGCACGGACGCTGTTTGGTGTCGGCGGGTCAGAAACGTACGCGGTTCGGGCCAAGGTACGGATGAGGTTCTGAGGCATGATTCGGGCTGTGGCGGAGTCTCGGTGGCTGATCGATCAGCGTCCGGTGCGGAGGGTCTCCGAGAGCGATCGGCAGCGGCTTCCGCGGGAGCGGTGGCCGGCGACGCTAGCGCCGGTACGCCAGTTGCTGGACGACGGGCTCGATCTCGGTGGGCTGACCATCCTGGTGGGTGAGAACGGCAGCGGGAAGTCGACGATCGTCGAGGCGATCGCGATCGCGTACGGGCTGTCGCCGGAGGGCGGCTCGACCGGCGCCATGCACTCCACCCGATCCAGCGAGTCGTCGCTGAGCGGCTATCTGCAGCTGACTCGTGGCGCCGGGGCGACACGGTGGGGATACTTCCTCCGGGCCGAGACCATGCACGGCCTGTTCTCCTACCTCGAGGAGCATCCGGGTCGCGACGATCCGGCATTCCATGAGCTGAGCCATGGTGAGTCGTTCCTGAGCATGATCGGGACGCGGCGCTTCCTCGACGCCGGGTTCTTCGTGCTCGACGAGCCGGAGGCCGGGCTCTCCTTCACCGGCCAACTGGCCCTGGTCGGTCTGCTGGCCGAACTGGCTGCCGACCCGCGCGCCCAGGTCTTGATGGCCACGCACTCGCCGATCCTCGCCGCCATCCCCGGTGCCACGCTCCTGCAACTCGACGAGACCGGACTGCACCCCACGGTCTGGGAAGACCTGGACGTGGTCGATCACTATCGCCGGTTCCTGGAAGCCCCGACCCGCTATCTGCGCCACGTCCTTTCCTGATCCCGCACCTGCGGCAACCGGACTTCTGTCGAGCTATCCACATTGGGTGTGGATAGCTCGACAAAAGTCCGGTGAGTCCGGTGGGCCGGTTGACGCCGCGGTTCCAGTGGGTCCATGACGTCTGGGTCTACGGCGTCTGGGTCTACGGCGTCTGGGTCCATGACGTCGCCATAGGAGTTCGGACTGCGGATGTATCAAATATCTGCCTTCGAGTGTCATCTGGTGAACACCCTCGGGGAGGCACATCATGTCCACGACAACCATCGACATCAGCCCCAGCATGAGCCCCGACACGCGCCGGCCGGAAGCTCCCGACAGTGCGCCCGGAGGGCAGGAATCGGAGCATCCGCATCGGCATCGCCGGTCGCCGCTGCCGATGATCATGCCGGTGCCCGGGACGGTCGAGCGGGACGTCCTCGAACAGCTGGCCGAGACCCATCCGGTCGACGCGGAGCGGCTCGGCGAGGCGCTCATCCGCGGTCAGCGAGCGCTTGATGCCGATGATCGCGTCCATCTGGCCGAACTGGTCAACGAAGGGGTACGCACGCTGACCCCGGCGCTGGCCAACACCGACAAGACCGTGCGGCTGAAGGCCGAGACGGCATTGAAGAACCGGGTCACCTTCGTCTGCCGTTTCGTGGCCAGGCGGGAGGGCGAGATCGCCCGCCGCAAGTACGCGGCCGGGCTCGGACTGGGAGTCGCGTTCACGGCCGTGGTGCTGGCATTGGTGGGCTATCTGGCTCCCGTGGTCATTCAAACCTGGCTGCAACTCACCCATGAAGGACCCGGCCCGGTCGTCGTCGACGCGTACAACTGGCTCGCCCTGCGCGACACCTTGGTGACGATCGCCGGTGGCGCCGCCGGCGCGGCGGTGAGCGTGCTGCTGCGACTCAAGGGGATTCCGGACCTGAAGGTCGAGACGGTCCGGGCCAGTACCGCGATCGTCCGGATCCTGCTCGGTTGGTTCTTCGCCCTGGCATTCCTGGCCCTGGTCAAGAGCGGCATCGCGGCAGATCTGTTCCACGACCCGAGCGCGGTCCTACTGGATGCCGACCTGACCAACGACACTCCGGCGGTGATCGTGAGCAGCTGGTTCTTCTGGGCGGCCGTTGGTTTCCTGGCCGGTTTCAACGAACGCTGGGCCAGGACGATCATCGCTCGTGACCCGGCCGCGACGCCGACGAAAGAGGATCAAGCAGGCATCCCGAACCCGTGAGCGGTCGGCCCGGGCGTCAACACCCGGGTCAGCAGCCGCCAGCAGGACCTACTTCTCGTACTTCTTCAGATCCGAGGTGTCCCCGCGGGCGATGTCGTCGAACATCGACTTCGCCTCCTGCTCGTCCCAGATCACCGCTGACCCGACCGGCGTGGACGCACCCGGATTCGAGACCGGGACGGTCAGGGTCAGGCCCTGCCCGGAGGAGACCTTGCGCATCGCGTTGGCCATCTTGACCACCTCGAGGAACGAGGTGTCCTCACCGATGGTGATGGCGTCGAAGCCCGACGTCATCAGCCGGAAGTAGCGCACCGGGTTGATCACGGTCATCGGCGAGGCGGCGTCCTTGGCGATCGCGGCCAGCATCTCGCGTTGCCGCTTCACCCGGCCCAGGTCGCCGAGCGGGTCGGCCTTGCGCATCCGGACATAACCCAGCGCGTTCTTGCCGTCCAGGTCCTGGCAGCCCTTGGGCAGGTCGAGGTGGGAGTCGGAGTCCTTGATCGCCTTCGGCAGGCACATCTCGATCCCGCCGAGGGCGTCGATCACGTTCACGAAGCCGCCGAACCCGATTTCGGTGTAGGCGTCGATCCGCAGCCCGGTGCTCTGCTCGACCGTCTGCACCAGCAGTTCCGGCCCACCGAAGGCGTATGCGGCGTTGATCTTGTTGGTGCCGTGGCCGGGAATCGGTACGTAGGAATCGCGGGGCACCGAGATCAGGGCCGGTTTCCCGCCCGGCGGGATGGACAAGATCATGATCGTGTCGGTGCGCTGGCCTTCGGTGCTGCCGGTGCCGAGCTTCTTCTGTTCCGCCTTCGACAGTCCCTCGCGCGAGTCGGAGCCGACCAGCAGGAATGTCGTGCCGGGCTGGTCGGCCGGCCGGTCGCCACTCGGGGCGGCGTCCACCCGGTCGATCCGCATCCAGGCGTAGACCGGGACCGCGATCAGCCAGACCAGCAACGCGGCCAAGACGATCGCGACCCCGGTGAAGAACCGGCGTACGGGGTGCTTCTTCTTCGGACCCTTCCCCAAGCCTCCCGGCCCGCCGGGCCCGCCCGGTCCAGAAGGGACTCCGGGTCCGCCGGCGCCTCCCGATCCGTACGGCGAGGGCTGCGGAGGTGGCGCCGGCTGTGGGCGCACGACCGCTGGTGGCGGGAGGTGCTGTGGCGGTGACACCGGTCGCGACTGACCCGCTGGTGGCGGCACCGGCGGGAGCACCCGGGTCGGTTCCGGTTCGCTCGCCGGGCGGTCGCCACGGCCGTACAACCAGTCGAAGTCCTCGTCACGGCCGGATGCCATGGCAGTGAGCGTACCCGCAGTAGTTCCTCGTTGCCCCGGCGTGGCGCGCCGGAAGGTCCTTGGTCTGGAGACGATACTGGCCAAGGTTCTCGATTGAGCTGACTGCCCGTGATCACGAAAGGCCCTACGTGTCGGACACCGGAGAGGACGAGACGCAGCAGCCGCAGGCACCCCGCGACTCGCACCTGCCGCCACCGTCGCTGCGCACCTCGCAGCAGCGCAGTGAGCGGGTGAAGCTACGTCGCGCGCTCGGTTTCCTGGGTATGACGCTGGTCGCCCCCGGCTCGGCCCAACTCGCGGCAGGCAACAAGCGGGTCGGTCGGATCGCGTTGCGTGCCTGGGTGGTGTTGTGGGCTCTGCTGTTGCTGCTCGGGCTCGGTGCCCTGGTCTGGCGTTCGGCGGTGATCGGCATGTTCACCAACTCGTCGGTCCTGGTCGTCGTCCAGGTGCTGCTGGTTGTCCTCGGCATCGGCTGGGGGCTGCTGTTCATCGATTCCTGGCGACTCGCCCGGCCCCCTGAGCTGGCGCGTCGGCATCGGCTCGGCTTCGCCGCCCTGGCCGGTGTGCTGGTATTCATCGTGGTCGGTGGTCTGGTGTCGTCGGCCTCGATCGTGGCGAGTCAGCGCAGTCTGATGACGTCGGTGTTCGCCGGTGGCGGTGAGACGAAGGCTCAGGCCGGCCGCTACAACATCTTGTTGTTGGGCGGGGATGCCGGCAAGGGTCGGACGGGGCTGCGACCTGACAGCCTCACCGTCGCGAGCGTGGACGCCGAGACCGGTCGTACGGTGCTGATCGGCCTGCCGCGCAACATGGAGGACATCCCGTTCCCGGAGAGTTCTCCGATGCACAAGAAGTTCCCGAAGGGCTTCGGTTGTGAGGACCACAGCTGCATGCTGAACGCCATCTACACCTACGCCTCGACACATCCGGGTCTGTACCCCAAGAGCGTCAAGGACCCAGGGGTGCAGGCGACCAAGGAAGCCGTCGAGGGTGCGACCGGGCTCAAGATCAACTACTACGCGATGGTCGACCTGAAGGGCTTCGAGGCGCTGATCGACGCGGTCGGCGGCGTCCGGATCGACGTCAACCGCGACATCCCGATCGGCGGTGGTGAGGCCAAGCTGTACGGCTACGTGAAGAAGGGCAAGAACCAGCTGCTCGACGGACGGTCGGCGTTGTGGTTCGCGCGGTCCAGGTCGGACTCCTCCGACTACGACCGGATGGCGCGGCAGAAGTGCGTGATGACCGCGATGCTGAAGCAGCTCGATCCGGTGACCGTGCTGACGAACTTCAACAAGATCGCCGATGCCGGCAAGCAGGTCGTGGAGACCGACATCCCGCCCGGCAAGGTCGACACCATGGTCGACCTCGCGCTCAAGGCGAAGGAGAAGCCGATCTCGAGTGTCTCCTTCGTGCCGCCGGCGATCTATCCCGGCAGCCCCGACATCGACAAGATGCACTCGATGGTGGCGAAGAAGATCGCCAAGGCGGAGGCCAAGGACAATCCGACCGCGGCGCCCACACCGACGAAGCAGGCCAGCAGCGCGCCGTCCTCGTCAGCGTCCTCGTCGCCGAGCGCCTCGGCGAGCAAGACGCCGACGAAGAAGACGGCAACCCTGAAGGCCGGTCAGCAGACTGAGGATCTGGCATCGGTCTGTTCCGCGAGTTGAGGTGCCGGCACCGGTGAACGATCGGCAGAATGTGCCGGTGCGCAACTGGCCCGGAGTGAGCGTCGTGATGCCGATCCTGAACGAGGAGCGGCATCTGCGTGCTGCCGTGTCCGGCGTGCTGGATCAGCACTATCCCGGTGACCTCGAGTTGATCATGGCGATCGGGCCGTGCACCGACCGTACCCACGAGATCGCCGAGTCGCTGGTGGCCGAGGACCCGCGACTGCGGATCGTGGACAACCCCGTAGGGCGGACACCGCGCGCGCTGAATTTGGCGATCGAAGCGGCCCGGCACGACATCCTGGTCCGGGTCGACGGGCACGGTGAGCTGGGGGAGCGCTACATCGAACGGGCGGTCGAACTGCTCGAGGAGACCGGCGCCGCGAACGTCGGCGGGGTGATGCAGGCGCGGGGCCAGACCATATTCGAGGAAGCCGTCGCCTACATCTACACCAGCCGCTACGGGCTGGGAGGTGCGGCGTTCCACCAGGGCAATGTGCCGGCCGGGCCGGCGGACACCGTATTCCTGGGTGTGTTCGACAAGACCGCGCTGACGGCTGTCGGCGGCTTCGACGAGACCCTGCACCGGGCCCAGGACTGGGAGCTCAACTATCGGCTCCGGCAGTCGGGTCGGGTCGTCTGGTTCTCCCCGGAGCTGCGGGTGACCTATCGGCCGCGGTCGTCGCTGAAGGCGCTGGTGAAGCAGATGTACGACACCGGCAAGTGGCGTCGCGAGGTGGTCCGCCGGCATCGCGACACCGCGAGCGTGCGCTATCTGGCCCCACCTGCGGCGGTGGCGGCGATCGGCATCGGAAGTGTGGGTGCCCTGGTCGGCACGGTGACCGGGTCGCGGCTGCTGAAGCTCGGTGTCACGGCGCCGCTGGGCTACGCGGCCTTCGTCGCGTACGTGACCGCGACCGCGCCTCGGACGCTATCGCCGCAGGCGCGCCGCTGGCTGCCCGCCGTGCTGGCCGCCACCCATCTGTCCTGGGGTGCCGGCTTCCTGGTCGGACGCCGCTGAACCCGGCGGCAACCAGGGCAAGCACTAGATTGTCCGGATGAGCGTTGAGCATGTCAGGGCCCTGATCGCCGAAGCAGGCACCGACCTCGGCATCGAGGAGGTGCGCGATCTGCTGCTCCGGATCGCCGACACCGTCGGGGCGCCACCGCGAGCCGTCACCGGACCCGGACCGGATCTGACCTGGCAGCTGGGTGAGCGCGGCCTCACCATCAAGCGTCTCGAGCTTCCGGAACAAGCTGAGACTGTGGCTCGATGATTTCGACTGGCAGGAGACCGACGACGAGCGCTATCGCGCCTTCAAGTACGCGATGTCGATCGACGAACTGCCCTACCTGTGGAGTGTGCCGGTCGCCGGTGGCTCGGTCTGGGGTCCCGGCAATCCGGTGGCGGCCAACTGGCCGGACTTCTTCGCCTGCTTCGACGCCTGCATGAACAAGCTGCCGCGCGAACTGCAGTTCATCCCGCCGGCCTGGCTGCCGCGCGGACCGGTGGTTTCCTCGCTGTGGAACATCGAGGGGCGCGAATTCGTCAGCATCCAGGTCTCCCTCTCCGCTGCCGGAGCGGACCTGTACGCACACCGTCCGGACGGAACCGAGGTCGACATGCACGTGCCGGCCGATCGCCTGGGCCGCGACGACGTGAACGTACCGGCGATCCTGGCCGGGCTGACGGCCACCGGCGAATACCGCGAGCTGGAGTTCTTCGAGAACGAGATCGCCGTCGAAGGCGTCTACCCGTGCGGAGTCGCAGCCGGTGACCCCGAGTACCGTCCCGAGGATCTTGGCCCGGGTGAGAAGCCCCCTACGACCCAGACCCTCGACGAGGTACGGGCGCTGCTTGCCCGGACTGCTGGCTGTTGTCGGTCGTCCGTGATGCCGGCTACGGGCGGCTAGGGGCCGCCTCCATGACCTTGTCGGCTCACCGGTGGCCACGTGCAGTCGATTAATCCGGCCGGCAGCTGAGTTCTGCCAATCGGCAGAAACCGAGAATGACTATTTGTATGTACAAAGATTGACGTGGCGGCTCCGACGCCATTACCGTCGTCTCCAGAACGTCGCGGTCGCTGAACCCCGACCCGCCGCCCTTGAAGGAGAGTGATGGGCTCCACGGCTCAGATCTGCCCCACCGGTCCGCTGGAGGTGCTGACCTTCGGGCGCAGCGGCGTGGACATCTATCCGCACCAGATCGGCGTCGGTCTGGAGGATGTCACCTCCTTCGGCAAGTATCTCGGCGGCACCACCGCCAACGTGGCCGTGGCTGCTGCCCGGCTGGGTCGCCGGTCGGGCATCATCACCGGGGTCGGCAATGACCCGTTCGGCCGCTTCGTCCGCCGGGCGCTCACCGACCTCGGCGTCGACGACTCCCATGTGGTGACCAACGCCGAGTATCCGACCCCGGTCACCTTCTGCGAGATCTTCCCGCCGGACGATTTCCCGCTGTGGTTCTATCGCAAGCCGACCGCTCCCGACATGCAGGTCAGCGTCGACGACATCGACTTCGACGCGGTCCGCACCACCTCGCTGATGTGGCTGTCGGTGAGCGGTCTCAGCGAGGAACCGAGTCGTTCGGCACACTTCGCCGTCCTCGAGGCCCGCAATCGCAAGCCCATCACCGCGCTGGACCTGGACTACCGGCCGATGTTCTGGGCGGGCCCAGAGGCGGCCCACGAGCAGGTACGCAAGGCGCTGCCGTACGTGACCGTCGCCGTAGGCAATCGCGAGGAGTGCGAGGTCGCGGTCGGGGAGACCGACCCGGAGCGGGCAGCCGACGCGCTGCTGGACGCCGGGGTGGAACTGGCCATCGTCAAGCAGGGCTCGAAGGGCGTGCTGGCCAAGACTCGCACCGAGCGGGTGGTCTCGCCGCCGATCATGATCAAGCCGTTGAACGGTCTGGGCGCCGGCGATTCCTTCGGCGGCTCGCTCTGCCACGGGCTGTTGTCCGGCTGGCCGCTGGAGAAGGTGCTGGCCCGGGCCAACGCGGCCGGGGCCATCGTGGCCTCGCGGCTGGAGTGCTCGACGGCGATGCCGACCAGCGAGGAGATCGACACGCTGCTGGCCGGCGGCGACCCCAACGAACGGATCGCCGACCAGCTGGCAGCAGACTTCGCGGCGGCGGATGCGACCTCATGAGGGTCACCGAGGCGCCACTCGCCAAGACCTCCGAGCCGTCGTCAGCGCAGTCGCGGGCCGACTCATCGAGCCGGCGGTTTGTCTCCTCGATCGCCGAGATCAGCGAGGTGCGGTTCAGCGAACCCGAGCGGATCACCGAACTGCTGGCCAGCCGCCGGCGCGGGAAGATCGCCGGGGGAGACGGTCGCTTGATGATCGTGGCCTGCGATCACCCGGCCCGTGGGGCGCTCGGGGCGAGCGGCAACCCGACGGCCATGGCCGACCGCACCGAGCTGCTGGAGCGGCTCACCACTGCGCTGGCGCGACCTGGGGTCGACGGCGTACTGGCCACGGCCGACATCGCCGAGGATCTGTTGTTGCTCGGTGCGTTGGAGGGGAAGCTCGTCTTCTCCTCGATCAACCGGGGTGGTTTGCAGGGTTCGGCGTTCGAGATCGATGACCGCAACACCGGCTATGACGTGCGGGGCACCATCGACGCGGGTTTCGACGGGGCCAAGGTGCTCACTCGGATCGATCTCGATGATCCGGCGACGGTGGCGACTCTGGAGTCCCAGGCGAAGATCGTCACCGAACTCAACCGGGCCCGGCTGATCGCGATGGTCGAACCGTTCCTGTCCAAGCGGGTCAACGGCAAGGTCGTCAACGACCTGAGCCCGGACGCGGTGATCAAGTCGATCGCGATCGCCCAGGGCCTGGGTGCCGCCAGTGCGTACACCTGGATGAAGCTGCCCGTGGTGTCGGAGATGGAGCGGGTGATGGCGGCGACCACCCTGCCAACCCTGTTGCTGGGTGGCGATCCCGATGGTGATCCCGACGAGACGTATGCCGCGTGGCAGGCCGCGCTGGCGCTGCCGTCGGTCCGCGGGCTCGTGGTCGGTCGGACCATGCTCTACCCGGCCGACGACGACGTGGCGAAGGCGGTCGACACCGCCGTGTCCCTGGTGCGCTGAGGAGACTGATGAGTGAGTTGTATCTGCCTGCCGGCGCGGGCGCCAACGGACCCTACGACCTCGAGGTCACGCCGACGTCAGCCGGCTGGGGCTATTCGAGTCTGCGGACGATCACCCTGGCCGCCGGTGCCAGCCACGACGTCTCCTGTGTAGGTGAGGAGATCGTCGTCGTGCCGCTGTCGGGTGGCGCCACCGTTGGTGTCGGTGACCAGGTCTTCGAGCTGGCCGGGCGCCCGAATGTGTTCGCCGGACCGACTGATGTCGTCTATCTGCCGGCCGGGTCGAGCGCCAGTTTGACCTCGACCTGCGGTGGCCGGTACGCCCTCTGCGGCGCCGTGTCGTCCGCCGATCTGCCGGCCTGTCACATCCCGAGAGCGGAAGTGCCGGTGGAACTGCGCGGCGCGGGTCAGTCCAGCCGCCAGGTCCGCAACTTCGGCACCCCCGACGCGCTGCGGGCCGGCGCGATCATCGCCTGCGAGGTGATCACCCCGGGCGGCAACTGGTCGTCCTATCCGGCGCACAAGCACGACGAGGCGACCGAGACCGAGTCGGAGCTGGAGGAGATCTACTACTTCGAGGTCGCCGCCGGCCCGAACGGCGAGCCGGGTCTCGGCTTCATGCGGACCTCGTCCTCACCCGGTCACGAGATCGACATCTGCGAAGAGGTGCACGATCGCGACACCGTGCTGGTGCCGTACGGCTGGCACGGCCCCTGCGTCGCGGCGCCCGGCCACGACATGTACTACCTGAACGTGATGGCCGGTCCGCCCGACCCCGACGGCGGGGACCGGGCCTGGAAGATCTCCGACCACCCGGATCAGACCTGGGTCCGCGGCACCTGGGCCGACCAGGAGGTCGACCCGCGACTGACCAGTTCGACCGGAGAGGACTCCTGACCATGGCTGCGTCTTCCGAGGGGGGCACCCCCGGCACCGTCCGTCTGACAGTCGCCCAGGCGACCGTCAAGTTCCTCAGCCGGCAATACAGCGAGTCCGACGGCGTCGAGCGCAAGTTCTTCGAGGGCTGCTTCGGGATCTTCGGCCACGGCAATGTCGCCGGCTTGGGTCAGGCGCTGCTGCAGGCCGAGATCGAGGAGCCCGAGGCGCTGCCGTACGTGCTGGGTCGCAACGAGCAGGCCATGGTGCACTCCGCGGTCGCCTTCGCCCGGATGCGCAACCGACTACAGGCGTACGCGGTCTCCTCCAGCGTCGGACCCGGTGCGACCAATATGGTCACCGGTGCGGCGCTGGCCACCATCAACCGGCTGCCGGTGCTGCTGTTGCCGGCCGACACGTTCGCCGACCGGAGCGCCTCGCCGCTGCTGCAAGAGCTGGAACTGCCGACCGCCGGTGATGTGACGGTCAATGACGCGTTCCGCCCGGTCAGCAAGTATTTCGACCGGGTCTGGCGGCCCGAGCAGCTGCCCGCGGCGTTGCTGTCGGCGATGCGGATGCTGACCGATCCGGTGGAGACCGGCGCCGTCACCGTCTGCTTCCCGCAGGATGTCCAGGCGGAGGCGTACGACTGGCCGGTCGAGCTGTTCGCCAAGCGGGTCTGGCACATCGCCCGGCCGCTGGCGGAAACCGCGATCATCGCCCGCGCTGCCGAGATCATCCGGGGTGCCAGCAAGCCGCTGATCGTGGCCGGCGGCGGTGTGCACTACTCCGGCGCAACCGACGCCTTGGCCGCTCTGGTCGAGGCCACCGGCATCCCGGTCGGCCAGACCCAGGCCGGCAAGGGCACCTTGGTCTACGACCACCCGCAGTGCCTGGGCGCGATCGGCTCCACCGGCACCACCGCCGCCAACGCGATCGCCCGCGAAGCGGACGTGGTGATCGGGATCGGCACTCGCTACTCCGACTTCACCACGGCCAGCCGGACGGCCTTCGCCAACCCGGACGTGAAGTTCGTCAACATCAATGTCGCGCCCATCGACGCGGTCAAGCACGCCGGGCTGTCGGTGCAGGCCGACGCCCGCGAGTCGCTGACCGCACTGACCTCGCTGCTGACCGGCCACACCGTCGACACGGCCTACCGCGAGCGCTACACCGCGCTGGATGCCGAGTGGGACGCGACCGTGGCTGCCGCGTACGCGGAGCAGGAGCCGGCTCCGGGGCTGCTCACCCAGAACTCGGTGATCGGCCTGGTCAACGAGCTGTCCGACCCCCGCGATGTGGTGGTGTGTGCGGCCGGCTCGATGCCTGGCGACCTGCACAAGCTGTGGCGGACCCGGGATCCGAAGGGCTACCACGTCGAGTACGGCTACTCCTGCATGGGCTACGAGGTCGCCGGCGGTCTCGGCGTTCGGCTGGCCTGCCCCGATCGCGATGTGTTCGTGATGGTCGGTGACGGGTCGTACCTGATGATGGCCACCGAGCTCGCCACCGCGGTGCAGGAGGACATCAAGATCATCACCGTGCTGGTGCAGAACCACGGCTTCGCCTCGATCGGCTCGCTGTCGGAGTCACTGGGGTCGCAGCGGTTCGGCACCGCGTACCGGCGGCGAAATGCCGAGACCGGCCGGCTCGACGGGGCCAAGCTGCCGATCGACCTGGCCGCCAATGCCGCCAGCTTCGGTCTGCAAGTGCTCAAGGCGACCACCAGGGCCGAGCTCGCCGAGGCGATCGCGACGGCCAAGGCGGCCGAGCACCCGATCGTGATCCATGTCGAGACCGATCCGCTGATCGGGTCGCCGAGCTCGGAGTCCTGGTGGGACGTGCCGGTGAGCCAGACTTCGACGCTGGCCTCCACCCAGCAGGCCAGCGAGTTCTACCAGTCCAAGAAGGCCGAGCAGCGGGCGTACCTCAACCCGACGGCCTGGCCGGCAACCTGACAATCGCGCAGCGACCACTTCAGCAGGGAGCGAACCAACGATGTCCAAGCTCATCATCGGCACCGCGCCGGACTCCTGGGGCGTCTGGTTCCCCGACGACCCGCGCCAAGTGCCCGGCACCACCTTCCTCAAGGAGGTGGCCGAGGCCGGCTACGAGGCCATCGAACTCGGCCCCTACGGCTATCTGCCGACCGATCCGGCGGAACTGAGCGAGGCATTGGAGCAGTACAACCTGTCGGTGCTCGCCGGCACCGTCTTCTCAGGTCTGCACAACCCCGGATCGTGGGAATTCGTCTGGAAGCAGGTCACCGATGTTGCCGCCTTGACCAAGGCGGTCGGTGGTGAGCACATCGTGGTCATCCCGGCGATGTACCGCGACGAGAAGACCGGCAAGGACCTTGAGCCGTCGACCCTGACCGATGAGCAGTGGACGCTGCTCACCACACAGACCGACGAGCTGGGCCGCCGCATCCTGGACGAGTACGGGCTGCACGTGCAGTTCCACCCGCACGCCGAGAGCCATGTCGGCTATCAGCACGATGTCGAGCGGTTCTTGGAGTCGACCGATCCGGCGTACGTGAACCTGTGCCTCGACACGGGTCACATCGCCTACTACGACGGCGACAGCGTCGAACTGATCACCAAGTACCCGGAGCGGATCGGCTACGTGCACCTCAAGCAGGTCGATCCGGTCGTGATGGCGAAGGTCCGCGAGGACAACGTCGTCTGGCCGGAGGCGGTGGCCATGGGTGCGATGACCGAGCCGCCGCTCGGCGTACCGGAGATGCCGCCGCTGCTGGAGGCGCTTGCCGGGCTGGGCCGCGACATCAAGGGGATCATCGAACACGACCTCTACCCGTGTGCGCCGGACGTACCGCTGCCGATCGCCAAGCGCACCAAGCGCTACCTTTCCTCCTGTAGCCCAGTGTTCATCGACATGGGCACCCTGCAGTAATCTCGCCGAACTCCGTCACCGTCCCAGAGGAAGATCACACGACCATGGCAACCACCTTGCAGCACTGGAAGAACGGCGCGATCTACGAAGGCACCAGCGGCCGCTTCTCCGACGTGACCAACCCGGCGACCGGCGAGGTAACGGCCCAGCTTGCCCTGGCGAACGAAGCCGATGTGGACGCGGTCGTGGCGGCTGCCGCGGCAGCCTTCCCGGCCTGGCGGGACACATCGTTGGCGAAGCGTACGCAGGTGCTGTTCGCGTTCCGAGAGTTGCTGAATGCCCGTAAGGAGGAACTGGCCGCGATCATCACCGCCGAGCACGGCAAGGTGCTCTCCGATGCCTTCGGTGAGGTGTCCCGCGGCCTGGAGGTGGTGGAGTTCGCCTGTGGGATGCCGCACCTGATCAAGGGCTCCTTCACCGAGAACGCCTCCACCAAGGTGGACGTGCACTCGATCCGGCAGCCGCTGGGCGTCGCGGGCATCATCTCACCGTTCAACTTCCCGGCGATGGTGCCGATGTGGTTCTATCCGCTTGCGATCGCCGCGGGAAACACCGTCGTGGTGAAGCCGTCGGAGAAGGACCCGAGCGCGGTGCTGTGGGCCGCCGAGCTGTGGAAGGAAGCCGGGCTGCCCGACGGCGTATTCAACGTTTTGAACGGGGACAAGGTAGCCGTCGACGGGCTGCTGGCGCACCCGGACGTGGCCTCGATCAGCTTCGTCGGCTCTACGCCGATCGCCCGCTATGTGTACGAGACCGGCACCGCGCACGGCAAGCGGGTCCAGGCCCTCGGCGGGGCGAAGAACCACATGCTGGTGCTGCCTGATGCCGACCTCGATCTGGCCGCTGACCAGGCAGTCAATGCCGGCTACGGCTCGGCGGGGGAGCGCTGCATGGCGATCTCGGCGGTGATCGCGGTCGGCGGGGTCGGCGACGAGCTGGTCGAGAAGATCAAGGAGCGGACCGTCGGGCTGCGGACTGGCGACGGCACCCGGGGTTGCGACATGGGCCCGCTGGTGACTGCCGCGTCGAGGGACCGGGTGTGGGGGTATATCGATGCCGGCGAGGCCGCCGGCGCGACGCTGGTGGTCGACGGGCGGACCGTACAGCCGGATGCCGACGGCGAGGGCTTCTTCGTCGGCCCGACCCTGTTCGACCATGTGTCGACCGACATGAGCATCTACACCGACGAGATCTTCGGCCCGGTGCTCTCGGTGGTGCGGGTGGATTCCTTCGACGAGGGTGTGGCGCTGATCAACGCGAACCCGTACGGGAACGGGACCGCGATCTTCACCAACGACGGCGGTGCCGCCCGCCGGTTCCAGAACGAGATCAACGTCGGCATGGTGGGGATCAACGTGCCCGTCCCGGTGCCGATGGCCTACTACTCCTTCGGTGGCTGGAAGGCGTCACTGTTCGGCGACACCCACGCCCACGGTGTCGAGGGCGTGCACTTCTTCACCCGCGGCAAGGTGATCACCTCTCGCTGGCTCGATCCCAGCCACGGCGGCCTCAACCTGGGCTTCCCCCAGAACACCTGACGGGCGAGTGGCCCCATCGAGTCAGGTCCAGAGCCGTTGGACCCGTGCGTCCAACTTCCGATCAGCCGCTACTTTTTCTTGGAAATGGCCGCGAGCCTTACCGGGATCTAGCCGGGAGCCATCGCACGTCGTGCAGCGGGCGGCTCCAACAGTCGTGTCAGCTCGGCCTTTCGGCGAGCAGTACCGGGATCACGCGGTCGGCGCGCCGCTGGTAGTCGGCGTAGGGCGGGAAGGCGGCGACGGCTCGTTCCCACCACTCGTCCCGTTCTGCGCCGCTCAGTTCGCGGGCCACGGCGTCGAAGGGTTCCGGGCCGTCCTGGACGGTCAGCGCGGTCGGATCTGCCCTGAGATTCCAGTACCACTGCGGGTGCTTCGGGGCGCCGCCCTGCGAGGCGATCATCGCGTACTTGCCGTCGTGCTCCACCCGCATCAGCGGGGTCTTGCGGAGCTTGCCCGACTTGGCGCCTCGGGTGGTGAAGATCGCGACCGGCATCCCGGTGTCGCGCAGGGTGTTCGCCTCGCGGCCACAGGTGCGCTCGTAGGTCTCGACCTGCTCGCGAACCCACTGCTGTGGACTCGGCTCGTATTCTCCGGAAAGGGGCATGGCGCCAGGCTAATCCGGGTTGGGCGACGTTAGGTGTTGCCTCATCCCCGACATCGGGGGTTCAGCCAGCAGCTTGTTGCGGTCAGTCCGGTTTCTACGCGCAGCGACGGGCGAGTTCGGCCAGCCAGCGGTCGGACCTGCCGTCGAACGGCGCGATGTGCTCGCGTACGGCGGTGAGCACCTCCGCTGCGGCCCGTTCGGCCAGTTCGATCACCTCGGCGGGATAGCCGTAGGCGACCTGGTGCTCGGCGAACTCGTCCTCGTCATCGAGCAGGACAGTGCCGTCCTGCCGCCGGATCACGTCCAGGTCCAGGTCGATCGAGCGCAGAACCGAGCCATCCCAGACAGCCGGGGTCGCAATGTCAACGTAGATCGCTGACGTCGCCGGCTCGTCGTTGAACGCCGGCAGATAGGCCACTCCGCCGACGGGCACCAACACCACACCGGCGAAGTCTGCAGTGAACTCTGCCTCGGGCCGGCGATAGTGGGTGCCGACCGGGCAGCCGATCCAGTCACCGTGCTCATCGGCACCGAGATAGATGCCGCGATACCTCCAGTGCGGCCGGTCGCCCCACTTGGCCATCTCGACCAGGATCTGCTGACCAGGGACCATTCCTGCTGTCTCACAAGATCCGGGACAGGTCGATCTCGACTTCAGCTATGCCGAAGGAAACGACCGCCGGTTCGTCGGAGGTGACGACCCGGTTCAGCACATAGTGCTCGCCATCGCGGGCCAGGATCTGTGCCGCCGCATCCGCCGGGTCCACGATCCAGTAGTGATCGAGCCCGGCCTGCGCGTACTTGGTGGTTTTGACCAGGTAGTCCTGCGCCCGGTTTCCCGAGACCACCTCGATGCACAGGATCGGTGTCCCGGTGAAACGCACGTCCTCGGTGGTCTCCGGCATGACAATCACGTCGGGGATGAACTCATCGTCCCCAGGTTTCCAACCGCATCCCTCGACCACCTGGAAACCCTTCGGGAGAACGGGTTCGAGTAGGTTCGCCAACCGTCGCGAGGCATTCTGATGGCTGATTCTCGGCGCCGGCGTCATGACAATCTCTCCATCGATGTACTCGGCTCGGACATCCCCGTCCAGCGCCTGGTACTCGTCCCAGGAAGCGGTCCTGTGCTCCAGCGCTCCGATGGCCATGTCTCGATCATCTCACCGCATCGGGATAGACGATGTCGATCTCGGCGATCGTCTGAGGGAAGTCCCTGCGGTTGTTGGTGATGAATCTGTCGGCTCCGGACCCGACAGCGGTCGCCAGGTGACATGCATCCGCGGCCCGAAGTCCGTAGGCGACCGCCAGCGCGAGTGAGAGCCGCGCCGTGGCATCGTCGAGCGGGCGCAGGTCGAGGCGGCTGAGCAGACTGATGAGTGTGGCCGCCTCATCGGAGTCGGGATCGTCTCGGAGGGGCTTGGCCAATACCTCGGTGAGCAGCAGTACCGAGCCGATGCCAACCGCGGGTGAGTCGGCGTCCGGTTGTGACTCGAAAAGAGCAGCAACTCGGGTGCCCAGAGGATGCCCATCGACGGCGGCATAGATGAGGACGTCTGCGTCGAAGGCGGTCCGCGGTGTCACCGACCAGACCGGTCTGCTCGGATCAACTCAACCAGTTCCTCAGCTCGCTCGGCAGTCAACTGCGGCGGCCGCAGGGGTTCCTTTCGCGCCCGCTCGAGCAGGACATCGATGCGCCCTGCCTGCTCCCAGGCTTCGGTCGAACGCCGTGCTTTGAGCAGGTGCGGGCTCACGAGCACGGCCACGACCTTGCCGTGTCGCGTGATCTCGATCTCCTCGCCGGACTCGACACGATCGAGTTGCGCGGGGAGCGTCTGACGGGCAACGCTCGCGCTGATGACTGCCATGTCTGAATCGTACGTCTTCGTACAAGATCGTACGATTTGGACAGCCGTGCGCGGCCTCAGAGGTGCCGATCAAACGTCGGTCTCGATGTTCTCCGTGGCTCGGATCCGGTCGAGGGCTGTTTGGTCATCGCCCACCACGACCACCAGTGACCCGCCGCCGACCAGAGCGGCCAGGATGCCGTCCCGGGCGGTCGGCCACGGGGTCGAGGGTCGCAGCAGCCGGCGCCTGCTCGAGCCTTCGACGGCGCTGATCTCGGCTTGGGTCAACGTTGCCTCGTCCGAGCGCCACGCCAGTTCGTCCGGAGCCAGGGGCATTGCCGGGTACTGGTCCGGCTGGGCTCGGACTTCGAGCGAATAGTCGGCGACGCCGGGCGGGAGGGACTCGGTGAACGGCAGCCCGAGGGGATGCAGACTGCACACCAGCAGCTCGGCTCCCAGTCCCGTCGCCTGCTCCGCGGCAGTGGCATAGCCCGGCCCGGAGACCACGAGTTGAGCCCCGCTCCCGTCGTCGAGCGCGACGGTCACCCCGAGACGCCAGCAGGCCAGCTCCAGACAGGCGGTCACCCAGTGCCCCGGATGGGTCCGTGCCACATCGAGCAGCACGATGTCGCCGAGGTCGAGTCCGTACTCGTCGGTCAGCAGATGGCAGGACTTGTCGACCCAATTCGACACTGTGACCGCCGACAGCTCGGTCCGCTCGCCGGTGCCGAGGTCGTAGTAGGTGATCAAGGGGTCGCTGCCTGCCGACGACGTACGCCGGCGTAGGCGCTCGGAGATCGACTGCACAAGGCGCGATCGTAGGGCCGCCGGGCGACGAGGCCAAAGACACCGGTGGATGCGCATCCAGGTGTTTCGAGAGTTGTGGCTGGACCACCTCATGGAGACGCGGATGTGATGTCGGTCGCGTGTCGCTGGTTTGGTCACCGACGGCTCCGGAGTTTGGTTAGCCTGTCCCGATGCGTCACGTGCTCATCATGGCCGGCGGCTCCGGCAAACGGCTGTGGCCACTGTCCCGCCGGGACATGCCCAAACAGCTGCTCCGTGTCGTCGGCGGTCAGAGTCTGCTGCGGCTGGCGTACGAGCGGCTGGAGGGTCTGGTCGGGCCGGAACAGGTGCGGGTCTGCACCGGTGCCGACTACGCGCATGTGGTCGCCGACGAGCTGCCCGAGTTGCCGGCCGAGAACATCCTCGGCGAGCCCGAAGGCCGCGACTCGCTCAACGCGATCGCCTGGACCGCCGCCGTGCTGGCCGAAGCCGATCCCGACGCGGTGATGGCAGTGGTCGCTTCCGACCACATCATGCGACCCACCTCCACCTTCCAGCAGGCACTGCGGGAGGGCTTCGAGGTGGCCGAGGCCGACGAGTACGCCCTGGTCACGTTCGGTGTCGTGCCGACCACACCGCATACCGGCTACGGCTACCTGCACCGGGGCGAGAGCTTGCCCGGCCATCCCGACGTGCGAAAGGTGCTGGCCTTCAAGGAGAAGCCCGACCGGAAAACCGCCGAGGGGTATCTGGATTCCGGCGAGTACTGGTGGAACTCCGGCATGTTCATCTGGCGCGCTGCCACCGTGCTCGACCAGCTCCGCCAGCTGCTGCCGGATACCTATCGGCTCATCACCGAACTCGCGCGGCAGCCGGGTCGGCTCGCCGAGATCTATCCGAAGCTGGCCAAGATCAGCGTGGACTACGCGGTCATGGAGCCGGCGTCGCAAGGTCGGACCGATGCCCACGTCGTGGCGGTCCAGCTGCCGATCACTTGGCACGACGTCGGCGGTTATCCGTCGTTGCGTGATCAGCTGTCCTGGGATGACCACGGCAACGCCGCGTCGGGCACAACCGTCGTGGTGGGCTCGCGTGACAATCTGGTGCTCAACCAGGCCGGTGACGGACGGCTGCTGGCCGCGATCGGCATGCACGACACCGTGATGGTGCAGACCGACCAGATCACCGTCGTCTGCCCGATGGGCGAGGCGGAGCGGATCAAGGAGCTGGTAGCCGAGGTCACCGCCCGGCTGGGTCCCGACTACGCCTGAGGCCGCCGCTGGGTGCTCCTCAACGGGTTGAACCGCCCAGCTGTGTCGCTGCCTGCAGTAGCGCACGCACCAGGGCCGCGGCGTCCGCCGGAAGCCTGCCTGACCGCAGCAGTTCGGCAACCGTGTGCTGCGGGTCGGCGCCGACCAGTTCCTCGTACGCATCCGGTATGGCGAGGGCGTGGCACAGAGCTGCCAGCACGGCCTCCCGGGACCCGTGGCTGAACAGATCGCCGGGACCGTCCCGGACAATGGCGCTCGCCGTCACAGCCTCGCCGGGGTCGGACTGATCGCCGACGGGTCCGGGAAGCACGAGGTCGCTTCGGCCGCGGATCACCGCCACCGGCCGCCCGGCGAGCTTGCTCTTCACCAGGTCCGCCGCCGCGGCCAGCTCGTCTGCCAGGGCCATCGTGGTGACGGCCAGTTCATTGCCATAGGCGTCGATCTCGCCGGCGTACGACGCCAGAACTTGGACCCTGGCCGCGCCGATCGCATGATCGGTCTGACCGAGCCGCCACGCCCGCCCGGCCGTGTCGGAGACGATCACGCCGACATCGCCACCCGCGACCTCGCTGAGTCCCGCTGCCAGCCGCTCGGCGGAGACATCGGGGTCGTGCGGCAGCAGCAGGATCCGGCCCTGCTCGACGTTGGAGTTGTCGACCCCGGCCGCGGCGATCGTCAGTCCCGTTCGCGTCCGAACGATGCGTAGCGACCCACGTTGAGCCACGACACGGGTGCTCTCGGCCGTGATCGCCCCCTCGCGATCGGCGGCGTCTGCGTACCTGTTCTCGGCCTTGCTGACGATCTTGGAGGTGACCACGACGATGTCTCCTGGCCGGAGCGGGCCGTGCTCGTCCGCGCCGATCGCGTCGGCGATCACGGCGACCAGATCGACGCCGGGAGTCACCTCCCCGATGCCTGCGGGAGCGAAGATCGCTATCGCGGAGTCAGCCGGCATCACAGGGCAGGCGAGGGGAGTGCCTTGATCGCGAGCCGGACGAACTCCGCCGTCGCCTCAGGATTGCTCATCATCAGTCCGGTGATGGCCACGGGCAGACCGTCGGCTTCCAGACCGGCGGTGCCGGCGGCGTCGGCGGAGTCCATCACCCACAGATCCAGCACGCCGCCGGCAGCACGGCTGCCGTAGTGCCGGCCCACCGCGGCCGCATCCACCTCGACTCCGATCGCCGGCAGCAGCCGGTGCGCCATCCCGAGCACAGGGGCGCCGCCGAGGATGCCGGCGAAGCCGATCACCGGAGCAGGTCCGGTGCGCAGCGCCGTACGGATGCCGGGGACCTCCAGGATGGGCCCGATCGAGACGACCGGGTTGCTGGGGGCGATCAGGATCAGATCGGCGGCGGCGATCGACGCGGCGACACCGGCGGCCGGTCGGGTCGCCTCGATCCCTCGCCGGCGGACCGCCAGCGCATCCGGCTGGGCGCGGAGCCGTACCCAATACTCCTGGAAATGCAGCCATCGGCGACCGTCCGCGGCATCCGGATCGGCGATCGCCACCTCGGTCTCGACCACGTCGTCGGTCATCGGCAACAAGGTGAGCAACCGATCGTCGGCCAGCCAGCGGGCGGTGATCCGGCGGGTGACCTCCGACAGCGGCAGTCCGGCGGCCAGCAGCTGGGTCCGCGCCAGATGGGTGGCCAGATCGAGGTCGCCGAGCCCGAACCAGGTCGGCTCGAGTCCGTACGCCGCCAGCTCCTCCTTGACCCGCCAGGTCTCCTCAGCCCGGCCCCAACCGCGCTGCGGGTCGATACCCCCGCCGAGGGTATAGGTCATGGTGTCCAGATCGGGGCAGATCCGCAGCCCGTGCACGGTCACGTCGTCGGCGGTGTTGACGATCACGGTCAACTGGGCGTCCGGGTAGGCCGCCCGTACCCCGGAGACGAAGCGGGATCCACCGACACCACCGGCCAGGACGACGATCTGCACAGCAACAGTGTTCCACCGGCGAGGCATCGGTGATCACCACCGGCAGCGGCAACCACTAGGGTGACGGCATGGCCTGGCACCGTTGGCGGGAACCCCTCGCGGTTCTACTACTGGTCGCACTGGCGCTGATGCTCGCGATCCGCATGATCGCCCTTGGGCAGGCGCTCCAGGCCGACGTCATGATCGGCGCGCTCGGTGGTATCCCCGGAGGAGACGAGTTGCTGGTGGTGGCAGCGGCTGGGGCAGTGCTGTGGTGTGCAACCCCGGTGTCCCTCCTGGAGGGGGAGTCGGCGGCACCGAGCGCACACGCGCGTCCCATTGCCGTGGTCGGCCTGCTGGTTGTCGGTCTCACGGTGCTGGGCTGGGTGGCGCTCTCGGCCTGGGCGGTCGTCCAGGTGGTGCAGTGGCCGACGCCGAGCAGCGGAGCGGTGCTGTACGTGGTCGACGGCATCGTGAGACTGGTGCTGCCGGTAGTGGCGTTCGCCATGGTCGTGCTCGCGGTCGGCCGGACCGGCGCGGCACGGTCGCGCCGACCGGCTTCGGTACGCGAGTTGCCGGTCGCGACCCCGACCTTGCCCGAGGCGTCTGCCGAGGACCAGTCCTCGGTGTCGGCCGAGCCTGAGCCCGAACGGCTGCCCGCAGCTTGGCACGTCGACGACGCCGCCGGCGCGGTCTGGCTCACAGCCGACGATGCAGCCCAAGGACGCCCGGGCCTGTCCTGGTCAGCCACCGCGCCCGAGATCCCGCCGGCTGCCGGACCAGACGACCCTGGAGCGCTCGGCAACGCACCTGAGCCGGGACCGCCGATGCGTCCAGCGGCCGAGGACGACGACCTCCGCTGAACCTGCGCGGCGCCGACCTTACCGCTCGTTGCCGGCTCGCCGGACCGGGAAGGCTGGCCGCCAGCTCATGCCGGCCGCCCAAGCAAACTGACCGTATACCAAACTCGGCCTTGACTTTCCTGCATTACAGGCATGTAATTTCGCATGTGTTGTTCGACTGAGATCGACACCGTCGCCGGGGGCGCCGACGACGATCACTTCGGTCGATGCACGATTGCCGGTGGGCCGCGAACCCTCGGCAGGCAACAAATCCCCGGGTCGAGGAGGCAAGACGGTGGAGCAACTGGCGGACATCGATGAAGGTGCATTTGGCTGGCAGGAGCGTGCCCTGTGCGCGCAGACTGATCCGGAGGCATTCTTTCCCGAGAAGGGTGGATCCACCCGTGAGGCCAAGAAGGTGTGCCTTTCCTGCGATGTCCGGGCGGAGTGCCTGGAGTATGCGCTGCGGCATGACGAGCGGTTCGGCATCTGGGGTGGTCTGTCGGAGCGCGAGCGTCGCAAGCTGAAGAAGCGCGCGGTCTGAGCTGAACGGTCGTGCTCGCTGGCACCGCCCTTCGAGCCGGCTACTTCGTCGTCGTGAGGAGAGAAAAACACCTCTCCCCACTCCTTCTCAGCACGTCGGCGGGCGGCGCCCGCCGCTCGCACTCTGGGTTGAACCTCGCATACAGTGGTCGTCGCCCTGCGCTGAGGCGGCTGGGCAGGATCACTGGCCGTACGACATCGCGAGGTTCTCCGAAGACTCATGGACGACGACGTGAGCGAGGGGACCCAGAAACTCTCCGGCGACGGCTGGGATGACCTGCGAGTCCCGATCACGGAGGACGAGCCGGACCGTTGGGCGTGGCTCCGGGAGCAGCATGACGAGCCCGCTCTGCCGGACGTGTCGCACTGCACAGTCACCGCCGTCCTGGTCACCCTGGACGCCGAGGACTGGCTGCCTGACACGTTGGCTGCGCTCTCGCGCCTCACGGTCAAACCTTCCCGGCTGATCGCCGTCGACAACGGCAGCACCGACTCCACCCTGGAGTTGCTGGAACGAGCGCATCGGCACGGCGTGCTCGATGCGGTCGTCGAAGGGCCGGAAGCAGGCGGCTTCGGTGCCGGTGTGGCCGCGGCCCTCGCCGCCGAGACCCCAGCTGAGGATGACGAGCAACTCCAGAACCACTTTCTCTGGCTGCTGCACGATGACGCCGTCCCTCGGCCCGATGCGCTGCAGCGCCTGCTGGCCCACCTGGTCTCGGACCCGGGTGTCGATATCACCGGCCCCAAACTGCTCTTTCCCCGCCGGCGGCATCGCGGCGGTCACCAACTCAGCGAACTCGGGGTCAGCATCTCCGGCACGGGTCGCCGTGAGCTCGGGCTCGATCTGGAGGAGATCGACCAGGGGCAGCGGGACCGCTCCGGCCAGACCCTCGGCGTGTCCACCTGCGGCATGCTGCTGCGGCTGAGCACCTGGCGCGACCTCGGCGGGCTGGACCCCGGCGTACCGTGCTTCCGCGACGGCGTCGAACTCGGCTGGCGGGCCACCGCCCGTGGCCTCCGAGTGGTCACGACGCCCGAGGCGGCGATGGTGCACCGCCAGGTCGGGCGCGCCGGGCTG
>JASGEZ010000115.1:0-12704 GCA_047605905.1 Microlunatus sp. | reverse complement strand
GAAGCCCTCGGCTACACAGTCACCCTGCAACCCGCAGCCTGACCGCGGTGCCAGAAGCCCAGGCTGGGTGCCTGGCTGGGACTATTTTCGGACTAGCTATCCACACCTGATGTGGCTAGCTCGACAGAATTCCGTCCCACCAGCGCGGGATCCGCTCAGAGCGGAGGGTAGGGGTCGGGCGGCTCCGGTTCGGCTTCCGAGGGTGTCTTCTTCGGTGGCCGGCCCAGGCTCGCGATGGCGCTGAGGATCAGCAGACAGCCGATCAGACCGGCCACACTGAGCCGCTCGTGCAGGACGACGACGGCGATCACGACGGCGGTGACCGGCTCGATCAGCGTCGCTACCATCGCCGAACCACTGGACATGCCGCGCAGTCCGGCATAGAACATGGCGTACGCGAGCCCCATGGTGACCGCGCCGAGGTAGACGATCATCAGCCACGACTTCGGATCGGCCGTCGTCAAGGTCTCGCCCCGCAAGGCGCCCGCCAGCAGACCACCGGGAATCAGCACGGCAGCTGCAACGCAGATCGTCGCGGTGGTCAGCGTCTGTGAGTCGATCCGATGGGACAGCGGTTTGGCCACCTCGGCCGAGAGCGCGTACGCCGAGCCCGAGGCGAGCGCAGCCAGGATGCCCAGCACCGGATGCGGTGGCGGCGCACCGGTGCTACCGACCAGGCTGACGAGCAACAACCCGACCACCGCTGTCGACACCGTCAGGGCTGGGCCGGCAGCCGGCAGCCGCCGGTCCCGGACGCACCCCAGGACGAGCAGCAGGACCGGGGCAAATCCGAGACAGACGACCGTGGTCACACTGACGCCCGCCGCGATCACCGCGATGAAGAAGAGCAGTTGGAACGAGGCCGTCAGCAGACCGACGACAACGACGCGGCGCCATTGCTGCTTGGCCGCTGACCACGTCGAGGCGACCCGCCGGGTGACGACCGTCATCACCAGCAATGCCGCGACCGCCGAGACCGCCCGATAGGCAGAGATGACCCAGGGCGACAGGTCTGCCCACCGGTGGACCAAGCCGACAGCAGGACCGATCGTGCCCCAGATCACCCCGGCCAGACAGACCGCGAACAACCCGGTCAACCCGCGATCTTCCCCGCCGGCGCCCACCTTCCCTGTCACCACGGAAGTACAACAGATGCCCAGCCTGCCCGGATCCGGAATACGACTGCTGGACGCTCCCTGGATCGCGGCTGTATCACCGGGCGCTGTTCGCGTGTCTTTACGTCAAGGATCAGACCCGAATCGGCACCGGAGGCCGGCACCATGTCGAGACTGTCGAGCTATCTCAAGGGCGGCTTCGCAACCACTGCCAACGTGGCCGCGTACGCTGCCACGAACGGCCGCTACGTCCTGCTGGAGGGCCGGCGGCACGGGGAGGTCTTCCGCAACTGGGCCCTGCGGTTCGCTCAGACGCCTCGGAGCTACGCGCGGCCGACGACCCGCGCACAGATCGTCGAAGCCGTCCAGCGACCCGGTCGACTTCGGGTGGTTGGTTCCGGGCACTCGTTCAACGACGGCATCCTCACCGAGGACACCCTTGTGTCGCTGGACGACTACTCGGGTCTGGTCCGGATCGACCTGGACAACCGGCAACTGACCTTCCGCGCGGGAACCCGGGTGCGCGACGCCGTCGCCATCATGTTGCAGCACGGGCTGGCCTTCGCGGCGCTGCCTTCCCACGACGCCCAGAGCCTCGGCGGCATCTTGTCCACCGATGTCCACGGCACGGGAAAGAACTGGGGCTTCGTCAGTGAGTCCGTCGTGGGACTGACGATCGTCGACGGCACCGGCGAGCTCCACCGCTGCGGGCCGACCGACGACCTGTTCCGGGCCGCGATCGGCGGGGTCGGCGCAGTCGGCATCATCACCGAGGTCGTCGTGCAGGGTGTACCCAGATTCGCCGTCGACCAGCGGACCTTCATGCAGGAGGTCGCCTGGGTCCGCGGCCACCTGGACGAGTTGATCGCCCAGCACGATCACGTCAGCCTCTATCTCTTCCCGTACGCCGAGCACTGCCAGGTCAACACCTGGGACCGGACGACCGCCGACAAGACCCATGGCGGAGAGTTCAAGGAGTTCGTCAACATCTCCCTCGATGCGGTGCTCGCGGCCTGGGTCGGGAACTTCCTCGCCTACGCCCGCCTACTGCCGCTGGCTCGGCACTGGTCGCGGCTGGCGTACCTGCTCAAACGTGGCACCCAGCTGGTGCTGGAGAGCGACAACGCCTACAACCGGACGATGTATCACCTCCACCAGGAGCTGGAGTTCACCGTCGAGTTCGACCAGGTCTTCGAGGTCTGCGACCAGCTGCTTGCGCTCTACGCCGAGCTGTACGACTCGGGTCTGCCCTATCTGCTGCTCGAAGTGCGCTTCACTCCGGCCGGGCACGACCGGACCCTGCTCGGCGCCGGGCAGCAACACCGGTGCGCCTGGATCGACCTGATCGTCAACGACTCCGACAGATTCGATACCTACTACGCCGCGGCCGTGGAGTTGATCAAGAGCATCGGCGGCCGGCCGCACCTCGGCAAGTACACCGAAGGGTTCGATGCCGACTACCTCGCGGAGCGGTACGGGCCGAACTACCAGCGCTTCCGGCAGCTGATGGCCCAGCACGATCCGGACGGCAAATTCGCCAACGCCTTCACCCGCCGGATGTTCGGCACTGCGGTCACGGTCGCCGGCGAGCACGCCGCCTGAGCACGCAAGAATCGAGGGGCAGCACTGGCTCAGATCCATTCGTGACCCTGCAAGCGTTCCTGGGCCGCGCCTCGGTCGATACGGCTGTGTCGGTCCTAGTGCTGGCCGGCTAGCAGCGCCCCGATCTGGCTGTCCAGCACGCGGCGCTGCCCGCGGTCGACAACCGCTTCGACGACTTCGATCCCCAACGGAGGCTCGGCCAGGACTTCGTCCAGCTGGTCGGCGGTCTCGACCCGGGCGTACCGCGCACCGGTTGCTGCGGCGAGGCGCTCGATATCGACATCGTGAGGGGTGCCGAAGATCCGTTCGAAACTGCTCGCAAGGGTGGGATGGCCGTGCTCCAGGGCCGCGAAGATGGACCCTCCGTTGTCGTTGGCCACCAGAATCCGCAGGTCCGGCCGTTGCTCGAGCCGACCGGTGATCAGCCCGGTGAGGTCGTGCAGGAAAGTCTCGTCGCCCATCAGCGCATGGGTGGGACGTTCCACGATCAGTCCCACACCGATCGCCGTCGAGACCGTCCCATCGATCCCGGCGAGCCCACGGTTGGCGTAGACGGCCGGCGGATCAGGGGTCACCGTAGCCAGATCCAGATCCCGGACCGGTGAGGAGGACCCCACCACCAAGGTGTCCGCGGGTCCCAGCGCAGACCACAGTCGGTCAGCGACCATTGGACCGCTGAGATACGGCTGCTCGTCGAGCAGCTTGGTCAACCTGGTGGTCATCGACTCGTCCGCCTCGGCCCAGCGGGAGCGCCAGTCGTCGCCGGCCGGGTCGAGGACGGCCGCGTCGGCGACCATCCGAGCACTGGTCCCGGGGTCGATCCACTCCGCCGTCGGCGACACGATGACCAGCTCCAGATCGTCGCGAGCCAGCAGCCGCAGCACCGGACGCGACAGCGTCGGATGCCCGAACATGACTACCCGCTCGATCTCCTCGCCCAGTTCGGTACGCAGCAGCAACCGGCCCGTGGTCAGGGCATTCGGTCCTCCACGCGCGTTGCTCACCGATTCGGCCAGCAACGGCACATCGGCCTGCTCGGCGAATGCCCGCGCGGCCGCGCCGGCAGCCGGTGACATCGCTCCGGCCACCACGAGCGTCTGCGGACCGGGGGTGAGCTCCACCGGCTCCGCCTGCCAGGTACGCGGCAGCACGGTCAGCTCAGGCTGGATCGGCGGGCTCTCCGTTCCGGGCACCAGCGGTTCGCTGAACGAGATGTTGATGTGGATCGGCCCCGGAGTGCCGTTGCGCGCGCCCGTCGCGGCGGTCAGCACCCGACCCAACTCGAACCGCCAGGATCGCGGCGTCGCCGGATTGTCGTCGATCTGCGTCTCGGCGCGCACATGCCGGGCGAACAGGCCGGCCTGATCCGTGGTCTGGTTGCCGCCGGCGTACCGGACCGCGCGTGGCCGGTCTGCCGTCAACACGATCAGCGGAACCCGGCTGTGGAACGCCTCCAGCACGGCGGGATGGACGTTCGCGGCGGCCGTACCCGAGGTCGTGATGACCGCGACCGGACGTTCCGACGCCTTGGCCAGGCCGAGGGCGAGGAAGCCGGCCGTCCGCTCGTCGATCCGGACATGCAGCCGCAGCAGCCCGATCTTGTCGGCCTCGAACAGCTCGTACGCCAGTGGCGCGCTGCGCGATCCCGGCGAGAGCACGACCTCTTGCACCCCCGCGCCGAGCAGTTCGGTGACGACCAGCTGAGCACAGCGCGACGCGTCACCCATCGAGGTCTCCTGTCTGCCCTTGCGCCGGCTCGTGCATTGGTCCTTACACGGACAGTGCGTCGGCCAGCCGGCGAGTCCGCTCGAGGCGAGCCTGCCAGAATTGCCGGGTCTCGGTGTCCGCGGCGCCGGACGTGAGCAGATCGGGATCCGGGTTGACGTCCCGGACCTGGATCCGGCCATCGACCGCGAGCAACGGCTGGGCGACCAGATCCTGCGTGAGCAGCCGGACGGTGTTCAGCCCGCATGCATAGGGCAGCTCCGGGAGCGCGGCAGCCAGAGCCATCCCCGCGGCGATCCCGATCGAAGTCTCCAGGGCGCTGGAGACGACAACCGGCAAACCGATCTCCGCTGCGATCCGGAGACAGGCGCGCACCCCGCCCAGTGGCTGGACCTTGAGTACGGCGACGTCGGCGGCCTGCTTCCGGGCGACCAGATAGGGATCGGCGGCCCGCCGGATGGACTCGTCGGCAGCGACCGGAACATCCACGCCGGCTCGAACCAGCGCAACCCTCAGGGCGGCCAGCTCGTCGACCGTACGGCACGGCTGCTCGGCGTACTCCAGGTCGTAGCGGCCAAGCCGGGTGAGAGCGACGGTCGCCTGGTCCACATCCCAGACGCCATTGGCATCGACCCGGATCCGGCCGCTCGGGCCGAGCGCGGCGCGCACCGCGGCAACCCGGTCGAGATCGTCCGCGAGCGTCTGACCGGGCTCGGCGACCTTGATCTTGGCCGTCCGGCAGCCCGCTGCGATGACGATCGACACCGCCTGCGCTGGTCCGACGGCCGGCACAGTGGCGTTGACCTCGATCTCCTTGCGCAGCGCGGCCGGCCAACCCTGCTCGGCGGCCTCCTCCGCGGCCCGCAGCCAGGGCACGACTTCGGCGCCCTCGTAGTCGAGGAACGGACTCCACTCCGCCCAGCCGACGCTCCCCCGCCACACCATCCCCTGTCGCTGGGTGATCCCCCGGAACCGGGTGCCCAAGGCGAGCGCGTAGGTGAACGGCACGCGTGCGAGGTTACGCGGCGAGGTGAACTACGGTGGCAGCCGTGCTGCACTTGGTCACCGGTACCGCGGAGGTGCTGGCATCGCTGCGTCGCAGCCTGTCGGATCCGGAGTCGGCAGCTGCCGGGGCTGTCGTCACCGCCCCGCTGCCGCCCGGCGGCCCTGAACGAGCCCAGACCTGCGCCATGCTCCGGCCGGAGCTACCGGTCATCGAGCCGGATGCTGCCGCGATCGTGGCCACCTCGGGGTCCACCGGACACCCCCGCGGAGTCGTCCTGTCCCGGGCTGCGCTCCTCGCGTCCGCCCGGGCGACGGCGGCGCGACTGGGCGGGCACGGCAGCTGGGTGCTGGCATTGCCGGCTCACTATGTGGCCGGCTTGATGGTGCTCGTTCGGGCCATTGCCGGCGACCGGCCGGTGCATCCGGTCGACGGCCGCCTGGCCGAGCTGCCAAGCCTGGTCGAGCACGAGTTGAGCACAACCGAAGGCCCCTACTACACCGCGCTGGTCCCGACCCAGCTCTCCCGGGCACTTGCCGATCCGGCCCTGACCCGGGCGCTGACCAGGTTCGACACGGTGCTGCTCGGCGGCGCCACGGCCGATCCTTCGCTGCTCGAACGCGCCTCGGCGGCCGGCATCCGGCTGGTGACCACCTATGGGATGAGCGAGACCTGTGGCGGCTGTGTCTACGACGGGGTGCCGCTCGACGGGGCCTCGGTCAGCACCGACGAGCGGGGCCGGATCAGTATCGGCGGACCGATGCTGTTTTCCGGCTACCGGCTCGATCCGACTGCCACGGCGGACGCCCTGGTCGACCGCCGGCTCCGGACCCGTGATCGCGGCCGGTTCACTGGCAACCGGCTTGAGGTGCTCGGGCGGCTGGACGACATCGTCATCTCCGGCGGTCTGAACATCGACTTGGCTGCGGTCGAGCGGGCGCTGCTGACCTGGATCAGCGAGATCGGCACGCTCGACACTGAGGCTGCGGTGGTCGGTCTGCCGCACCCGGAGTGGGGCACCGAGGTCGTCGCCGTGGTCGACATCGCCCAAAATCACCCTTTCGTTCCGAGCCCGCCGCGCGACTCAGACTCAGTGGTCGAAACGCAAGGGCGATTTTCCCTCTCCGCACTGCGCCAGGGCCTGTCAGCCGAACTTCCGCACTACGCTCTCCCCCGCCGCCTGTTGCTTCGGCCCCTGCCGAGAACCTCAGGTGGAAAGATCGACCGCCGACGCCTGGTCGCCGACCTCAGCCACCTGGCCGACGACGACCTCGCCGCCGACCGAGCCGCCAGTGAGCCAGCGGAGAGTAGATGAGCACCGATGTGAGCCAGCCCCGACCGACCGCGGCACAGTGGCTGGCCGGCGCGCGCCCCCGTACCCTCCCGGCGGCGGTCTCCCCCGTGCTGGCGGGCACCGGGGTCGCGGTCTGGGCAGGCGGCTCCGCACCCGTCCAGGCTGCGCTCGCCCTGGTGGTGAGTCTCGCGTTGCAGGTCGGGGTCAACTACGCCAACGACTATTCCGACGGGGTCCGCGGCACCGATGCCAACCGGGTCGGCCCGCTCCGGCTGGTGGGTTCCGGCCTGGCGGCGCCGGCCACCGTGAAAGCAGCGGCTTTCGGCAGTTTCGCGCTCGCTGCGCTGGCCGGTCTGGCGCTGGTCGTGCTCTGCCAGCTCTGGTGGCTGCTGGCTGTCGGCCTGGCCTGCATCCTGGCCGCCTGGTACTACACCGGCGGCAAGCATCCCTACGGTTACCTCGGCCTCGGCGAGGTGTTCGTCTTCGTCTTCTTCGGTCTGGTCGCCGTCTCCGGCACGGTGCTCGTCCAGGTCGGCGGCGTCCCGTGGCAGACCTGGCCCGTCGCCGTGGGGATCGGCGCGCTGGCCTGTTCGATCCTGGTGGCGAACAACCTGCGAGACCTGCGCAGCGATCTGGCCGCCGGCAAACGCACGCTGGCGACCCGCCTGGGCGAGACCGGCACCCGCTGGTTCTACACCGCACTCGTCGCAGCCGCGGCGGTTGCCCTCATGGTGGTCGCGGCCACCACGACCTGGTGGGCGTTGCTCGGACTGGCCGGCATCGCCATGCTCGTTCCCGCGGTGCGGACTATTCTCGGCGGAGCTCGTGGACCGGCCCTGATCGCCGTCCTCAAGGCCACCGGGAGCGCCGAACTCGTCTACGCCCTGGGCCTGGCCATCGGCCTCACCCTCAACTGACCGAGTTGTCAGACTGGGTGGTCGCTCGGGCGACCGCGGAGTCTGACAAGTCGGCAGGGATCAGATGATCGGCGGGTGACCGGCCCGGGTCATCCGCCAGATCGTGCGCCAGCTCATCGGTCGCCGTCGGCCGCACTCCTGGGTCAGACCCAGCTGGTAGCCGCGAACGGTCTCGCGCAACGCCGTCCAGCTTCGCAGCCGTACGCCGCCGACCAGCATCCAGGCCAACACGTAGAGCACCCCCACCGGCAGCGGCAGGTTCCGGCGCGCCAGCCACACCCGGTTGCGGGCCTGGAAGCGATAGAACTCCGGATGCCGGGTCGGTGTGATCGCGGGATGGAACACCTCGATCGCGCCGTCGTAGCGCACATGCCAGCCGCCGTCCCACACTCGCCAGGCCAGCTCGATACCTTCATGGGCATACCAGAACGGCGCCGGCCAGCCCTCGGCGTATTCGAACGCTTCGCGGCGCATCGCGACCGCGCCCTCCCAGACCGACATCGCCGGGCTGCTGCGGCCCGGATCGCTGGACCGCAGCCGAGGCGTCCAGCGACGCGGGGCCGGCCGGCCCTCCGGATCGACGACCCGAGGCTGGACCAGCCCCAGCGTCGGATCGCGACGGAACAGGTCGGCCAGTTCCGCGAGGACGGTCGGTCCGGGCAGCCGGGCATCGTCATCGAGGAAGAACAACAGCTCACCATGCACCAGGTCGACGCCGGCATTGCGGCCCGCGGGAATGCCGAGGTTCTCCGGCAACCCGTGTGCGCGTACGCCGCCGGGCAGACCTGTGGGCTGCCAGCCGTTGCCGACCACGACGATGTCGAGATCCACGTCCTGCTGCGCCAGCAGCGACTCCAGTCCGCGCTGCAGGTCGCCCAGCCGCTTGCCCATGGTGAGCACGACCACACCGTATTGGGTCCGGGGCCGCACGTCTTCGGCGTCCGGCCGCTCCACCCGGTCGGGTGCGCTCACCTCAGCCTCGGCGAGCTCAGCACCGCAGCCAAGTGTCCGACCAAGGTGACCGCGGCGGCGACCGTCAAGCCGATCAGCAGCCACTGGGTGGCCAGGCCACCGAGCCCCAGGTCGAGCACAGCGGCGACCAGGATCAGCAAGGACAGCTCCACGGAATGGAAGACCCGGTGGAACGGGATGAACCGAGCGATCTGACGGGCCTTGCGGAGCAGTCCCTGCGACGGGTTGCGCACCGACTCGGTGTCCTGCATCTGCGCCATCCCGGCGTAGTGCCGAGCCACGTGCACCAGATCGTTCTCGACCTTGTTGAGACAGACCAGCAATCCGAGCAGCAGACCCAGGCTCACCCAGACATTGCCGAGCTCGACCTCATGGGCCACCCGGATCCCCAGCGCAACCGCAATGCCACACTCGGCGACATAGTGGCCGACCCGATCCAGATACACACCCTTCGGCGAGGAGGTCTGCCGCCAGCGCGCCACCTCCCCGTCGCAGCAGTCGATCAGCATCTGCAGCTGCACGAACAGCACCGCGAGCACAGCACCGGCCAACGACCACCATGCCGTCGAGACCGCAGCCAAGGCCGCGGAGAGGATCATCAGCCAGGTCACACCGTTGGCGGAGAAGCCAGCCTTGAGCAGCATCCGAGTCAGGTAGGGCGAGATGTCACGCAGATAGGCGCTGGCGACCCAGTGCTCGGCTCCGGCCCGGGTGCGGACGCTCGGCGGTTGGGTGATCTCTCGCAACTCGGCGATCGATGGATTGCTGGGTCGACCGGGCGCCGGAGTCGGGTCGAGCATCCGCCTACCCTAGTACGCCGACCCCACCCAACTGTGCCAACTCAACCGGCACGGCCTGCCGCCCGAGACTGATCGATACCTGCCTCGACCGGGTGCGACATGCCGCGGAAACGCCCGACGAGGTCAGGTCCGGGTTGATATATCACTCGCTGGCTGGAGCGTCTCGTAGTCGCCTACTCTTGGTGAATGGCCCGCTATCTGCCGATCATCATCGTCGCGTTGCTGATGATCTATTGCGTGGTCGAGGTCGCCCAGGCCCCACCGTTTGCCGTTCGCAAGATGCCACGATGGTTGTGGGCGACCGTCGTGATCTGCGTCCCGCTGGTCGGCGCACTCTGCTGGATGTTCTTCGGCCGGCCGACCAAGGAGACGCTGAACCCGAACAAGCACGAACCGCCCCGTGCCCCCGACGACGACGTTGACTTCCTCCGCGGACTCTGAAGTCGTCACTCGGTAGGAGCCCGAGCGAGCGTCAGCGAGCGAGCCCGTCGCGAGCGGCCACGCAGCGGAGCGCCCGGTTCCGTCTGGACTGAGGAACGAGCAGACAACGCTTTATCGTCTGCGAGTGACGAAGGAAGACGGAACCAATCGGCGCGCAGCGAAGTAGCGAGTGACGACTCTACGCACGCCGTTTGTCGATGACTTCATCGAGGGCTGCTTCGAAGCGGCGCGTGCTGGCGCCGGCGGTGATGTCGCCGAAGTAGTGCCCGGTGAGCGCTGCCAGTTCAGGGCTGGGCGGCGGCAGCAGGGCGTCGATGTCGCCGGCCCGGTCGGCCGGCAGCAGCGAGAGGGAGTCCAACAGGACTGACTCAGGACGGTATGCCTCAGCAGCCGGCTCGGTGATCACCAGGGGCTTTCCGGTGGCCAGCCAGTCGTAGGCGACCGCTGAGATGTCGGTGATGCAGTGGTCGGCGAAACGCCACTGCCAGCCGTACGGACCCAGATCGACCAGGTGCCGATCCCCGTCCGATCTCAGCGCAGCCCGGATCTCGTGATCTGCCCGGGCGTGCGCCGCCGACGCCTTGCCGATGCGTGGGTGAGGCCGGTAGATGATCCGGACTCGGGGATCCGCCCGCAACGCATCGATGATCGCGGCACCGTGACTGACCAAGGAACCGTAGCGGATCGTCGCTCGATCACCCTCCCACGTCGGGGCATAGAACACCCGCAGACGACCATCGTCAGCCCAGTCCGGCGCTCCGGGATAGACGTAGTCGAGTTGCGGTCGCCCCACCTCACGGATCCGGGCGTCGGCGTCGAAGTCGTACAGCACCCGAGCCAGCCGCTCTCGGCCCGCCGGTCCGCCGATGAAGGTGACGTCGTAAGCCTTGTGCTGGTTGGAGACGCTGCCGCCCTTGTCGCTCTCGCCGTGCCCGATCTGGATGTGCACCGGGTCGGCGAAACGCAGCATCCGGAAGTTCTGCTCGACTTGGTTGACGTAGAGCACCGCGGCGATCCGGTGCCGCTCGACCAGCGTTTCCAACTCGCCGCTGGCTCGGGCGAACGCGACCGGCAGCGCCGAATTGGCCAAGACGTACCGACCCGAATCCGGCCGGTCGACGATCACCACGACCGGCCGCCGGGTGGCCAATGCCTCCAACGGACGGCGCCACTGATCGAACTGGTACGCGTTCTCCGGCCCGACCGCGAAATACAACGCGACCGCGTCGTCCGGCACCGGTCCGTTGGCAGCCGAGACGGCCCTGAACCGACGAGCATCCAGTTGATTGGCCACCCGGTCCGCGGCTACCCGGGCGAAGCCGCGCCATCGCGCGAACCGAGCCACGATCAGCCCCCGGAGCAGTGGCGTCGATCCCGTCGGTCAGCCATCGATGGCGGTCTCGCTCCGGTCCGCGCTCCACTCGGTGTGAAACGATCCCGGGCGGTCGACCCGACGGTAGGTGTGGGCACCGAAGAAGTCCCGCTGTCCCTGGATCAACGCAGCCGGCAGCCGCTCGGCCCGAACCCCGTCGTAGTAGGCCAGCGACGAGGAGAACGCCGGCGTCGGGATCCCGTTCTGCGCTGCACCGGCGACCACTCGCCGCCAGGCCGGCAACGCGTCCGAGACCGCCTCGGTGAAGTAGGGATCGGCGATCAGCAACGCCAACTCCGGCTCCCGCTCGTACGCCTCGGTGATCCGGTTCAGGAACCGGGCCCGGATGATGCAGCCACCGCGCCAGATCCGCGCCATCGCGCCCCGGTCGATGTTCCAGTCGTACTCGGCGCTGGCCGCGGCGATCTGATCGAACCCCTGCGAGTACGCGACGATCTTCGACGCATACAGCGCCTGCCGGACGTCCTCGATGAACGCGTCGGCATCCCGGATCGACCACTCGGCTGCATGCGCCGGCAGCGAGGCCCGAGCCGCCTCCCGCTGCGGCACCGACCCGGACAATGCCCGGGCGAAGGTGGCCTCGGCGATGCCGGTGATCGGCACCCCGAGATCCAGGGCGTTCTGCACCGTCCAGCGACCGGTGCCCTTCTGCTCGGCCTGATCGAGGATCACGTCGACCAGTGCCTGTCCCTCCGCGGTGGTCTGGGACAGCACCTCGGCGGTGATCTCGATCAGGAAAGACTCCAGGTCGCCCTCGTTCCAGGAGCGGAAGATGTCGGCGATCTCGGCTGCGGACTTCCCGGTGCCCTGCTTGATCAGGTCGTATGCCTCGGCGATCAGCTGCATGTCGGCGTACTCGATGCCGTTGTGCACCATCTTGACGAAGTGCCCGGCACCGTCGGGACCCACATAGGTGCAGCACGGCGTGCCGTCCACCTTGGCCGAGATCGACTCCAGCAGCGGGCCGAGGGACTCGTACGACTTCGCCGACCCGCCCGGCATGATCGACGGCCCGAGCAACGCACCCTCCTCGCCACCGGAAACCCCGGAGCCGACGAAGTGCAGACCCTTGGCCTTGAGCGCGTTCTCCCGCCGGATGGTGTCCGGGAAATGCGCATTGCCGGCATCGATGATGATGTCGCCCTCCTCCAGCAGCGGCACCAGCTCATCGATCACCGCGTCCGTCGGACCACCGGCCTTGACCATGATGATCACCCGCCGCGGCCGCTCCAGCGACGCGACGAAATCAGCCATCGACTCCGACGGGATGAAGGTGCCCTCATCGCCGTGATCGGCGATCAACGAGGCGGTCTTGGCATAGCTGCGATTGTGGACGGCGACCCGGTGCCCGTGCCGAGCAAAGTTCCGGGCGAGGTTGCGGCCCATCACGGCCAGCCCGGTGACGCCAATTTGAGCGAGTTCGGTCATATCGCGGGGCTCCT
>JASGEZ010000114.1:0-15478 GCA_047605905.1 Microlunatus sp. | reverse complement strand
GGCTCTGCTCGGTCTGTAGATCGAGCAGAGCCGACAAACCCGAGCAAATTGGGGTCGCCGTGCGGCGAATCGGGGGTGGGATCACTCATCGGGGGTCACCTCGCCGGCGGCGACGCGATAGCGACGGCCGGCAAGCTCTGCCGGTACGTCGGCGCCGACCGCCGCCGTCACCAGCACCTGTTCGGCGCTGACCACGCTGCCGGCCAGTCGGTCCCGCCGGGTGTCGTCCAACTCCGCGAACACGTCGTCCAGCACCAGGACCGGCTCGACGGCGTCGGCCCGCAGCAGCTGGAACGAGCCGAGCCGCAACGCCAGCGCCAGCGACCAGGACTCGCCATGACTCGCGTACCCCTTCGCCGGCATCGGGCCCATGGTCAGCGTGACGTCGTCGCGATGCGGACCGACCAGGCACAGTCCGCGTTGGATCTCGTCCGGCCGGCGTTCCTTGAGCCCGCCAAGCATGACCTCGGTCAACTCCTCGCGCGTCAGCTCCGGGGTCAGTTCCAAACCGGACTTGTACGTCGCCGTGACCTCGGAGTTGGTCGGGGCGATATCGGCGTACGCGGTGCTCACGTACGGTGCCAGTTCGGCGAGGGTCCGCAACCGGGCGGCCAGCAGCTCCCCGCCGGCCGCCGCCAGGTGCGAGTCCCACACGTCCAGGGTGGAGGCTGCCTCCGCTGGTGGCGGGCCGTACCGCGACTTTCCGCTGAGCGATTTCAGCAGTGTGCTGCGCTGCCTGAGCACTCGGTCGTAGTCGGCGCGTACGCCGGCAAACCGCGGCCATCGGGCCACCACGAGCTCATCCAGGAACCGGCGCCGCTCGGACGGGTCGCCTTTAACGATCGCCAGGTCCTCCGGCGAGAAGACCACCGTTCGGAGCACGCCGACCAGTTCCCGGGCTCGCCGCAGCGGCGACCGGTTCAACCGGGCCCGGTTCGCCTTGCCCGGCGTGATCTCGACTTCCAACTGGAGTTGTCGCGGGTCTTCGAGACCGGCCTGGACGCGAGCCCGGACGATCGCCCGCTCGGCGCCGAACCGGACCAGCGGGATCTCCGACGACACCCGATGCGAGGACAGGGTCGACAGATACTCCACCGCCTCGACCAGATTGGTCTTGCCCTGCCCGTTGGCCCCGATGAAGGTGGTCACTCCCGCCCCCAACGGCACGTCGACCTGCGGGTAGGACCGGTAGTCGGCCAGCTGCAGATGATCGACGAACACCCGCTAACCCTACGATCCCCACGCCCACAAACGACGAGAAGGAGGTTTGGCGCCCGATTCCTACAGAACCAGACGCCGAACCTCCTTCTCAATGCCT
Source organism: Microlunatus sp. (assembly GCA_047605905.1). Taxonomy (GTDB): domain Bacteria; phylum Actinomycetota; class Actinomycetes; order Propionibacteriales; family Propionibacteriaceae; genus Microlunatus. The sequence goes on along the minus strand of JASGEZ010000114.1, from coordinate 14,160 downwards.
ATCCAACCCATCCCTCAAGGCTGCCCGGCCGATCCGGGTTGTGGGCCGGTGCGCCCGGAAACGTGGTGGGGGCTTGGGGGGCGGTCAGGGTGGGTCGGGCGTTCCGAGCGGAGCCTGCGAAGCGAGGAGGGCGAGACCGCCCTCCAAGCCCCCACCGCTCAGGAACTGCACCGGCCCACAAACCGGACTCGGACTAGTCCGCCTTGTTGGCTCCTGCTTCGAGCGAGTGACCCGCCGGCAACTCCGAGTGACCGCCGAACTGCTTACGCATGGCCGACAGCACCTGGTTGGCGAAGTGATCCTCATCGCGCGACGCGAATCGCTCGAACAACGAAGCAGCCAGCACCGGAGCCGGCACGCCGACGTCCACCGCCGCCTTGACGGTCCAACGACCCTCGCCGGAGTCCGACACCCGGCCGGCCAGGCCATCGAGGGCCGGGTTGGCATGCAGCGCGGCCGCGGTCAGGTCCAGTAGCCACGAGGAGATGACCGAACCACGACGCCACAGCTCGGAGACCTTCGCCGTGTCGATGTCGAACTGGTAATACTCCGGCTCTTCCATCGGGGCGATCTCTGCCGAGTGCTCGGCGTCCCGAATGCCGGCATCGGCGTTGTGCAGGATGTTCAGGCCCTCGGCGAAGGCCGCCATGATCCCGTACTCGATGCCGTTGTGGACCATCTTCACGAAGTGACCGGCACCCGACGGCCCGCAGTGCAGGTAGCCCTGCTCCTCCGGAGCCAGGTCGCCCTCGCGACCGGGGGTCCGCTCGACCTCGCCGACACCCGGCGCGATGGTCTTGAGGATCGGATCCAGCCGTGCCACGGCGTCGTCCGGGCCGCCGACCATCAGGCAGTAGCCGCGCTCGAGACCGAACACGCCACCACTGGTGCCGATGTCGACGTAGTTGATGCCCTGCTCGGCGAGCTTCTTCGCGCGGCGGACATCGTCACGGTAGTTGGAGTTGCCGCCGTCGATGATGGTGTCGCCGGCGTCCAGCAGCTCGGCGAACTGGTCGACGATCTTCCCGGTCAAGCTCGCCGGGATCATCACCCAGACGGCACGCGGCCCGCTGAGCTTGGAGACGAAGTCCTCCGGACTGTCTGAGCCGATGGCTCCTTCGGCTGCCAACTCGGCGACCGAGTCAGCGCTGACGTCATACACGACGCATTCGTGGCCGGCGCGCATGAGGCGCCGCACGATGTTGGCCCCCATTCGGCCAAGCCCGACCATTCCCAATTGCATGCAAGAGCCCCTTTCGGCGGATGTCGTCCCGCACGCTAGCAGCGCCTGACTGCCGGAGCGTAACCGGGGTCACAACATCGCTCAGCCGGGCAGCCGCATCAGCATGATCACGTGCCGGTAGTCGGTGATCGGGTCGCCGTCGATCTCGGCGAGCCCGGTCAGCTGGCACGGCTTGTTGGGGGCGGTGAACGCCACGTTCACGTACGGGGTGTCGAACGCACCCAGGGCATCGAGCAGGTACGTCGGGTTGAAGCCGGCCGCGGTCACCGCCAGGTCACCGCCGGAGGGCTGATCGACGACCGCTTCGAGTGCTTCGGAGGCCTGTGCCTGGTCGCCGGTGGCTGCCTCCAGCGTGACCACGCCATCGGCGATCAGCATCCGAAGGGAGGTGTTGCGCTCCGCGACCAGCGAGACGCGACGCGCTGCCGCGATCGTGTCGGCGGTGTTGAGCCGCACAGTCATCACCGGCTGCGTGTTCATGATGTGCCGGACCTTGGGAAATTCCCCGTCCAGCAGCCGAGTGGTCGTCTGCCGGTCCCCCCCGCCGCCGTGACCTTCGAAACCGATGATGCCGTCACCAGCACCCGACGAGGCGAGACTGAGAATGATCTGCTCACCGGCCCCCATCGAGCGTGCGGTGTCGGAGAGCACCTTGGCCGGGACGAGCGCCACGGCAGAGATCTGCGGCGTCGCAGGGTTCCAGGTGAACTCTCGCAGCGCCATCCGGTAGCGATCGGTGGCCAGCAACGAGACGGTTTCCCCCTCGACCTCCACCCGTACGCCGGTGAACACCGGAAGCAGCTCGTCACGGCCGGCAGCGACGACGACCTGACCCACCGCATGGGCGAAGAGATCACTCGGCACGGTCCCGGTCGCTTCCGGCAGCATCGGCAAGGACGGGTAGTCGGCGACCGGCAACGTCTGGAGGGTGAACCGCGCGCTACCGCACACCAGCTCCACGTGGGCGCCGTCTGCGGTGAGATCGACCGGCTTGGCCGGCAGGCTGCGACAGATGTCGGCGAGCAGCCTCCCGGAGACCAGGGCCTCGCCTTCGTCGGCGACGTCGGCCTGCACGGTGATCTTGGCACTGGTCTCGTAGTCGAAGCTGGACAACACCACGCCGGCAGCATCGGCGCGTACCAGCAGGCCGGCGAGAATGGGGACGCTGGGACGGGTCGGCAGGCTGCGGGCGGCCCATTGCACCGCCTCGGCCAACCGGTCTCGCTCGAGTCGGATCCTCACAGTGCCTCCTGCCGATGTCAGCTGCCCATCGAGGCAACCCGCACACACACGACTCCCGGGCAGGTCCCGGGCGTTGGACGACGATCATACGGTGCCCGGGCGACAGCGCCGCCCCGCACACAGACCTGACTTCTAGTGATCGAATGACAGGTAACTCATAGTCGTCGTCGTAGGTGCTGTGGACGTTGTGGACAACCTGGTGTTCCCGCCGATCAGACCGCATTCGGCGGTGTGGCCGGTGCTGTGTCCATCCCGAAACTACACGGGGAGTATTTGCGGACAGGTCGGCGGGCGGGTTTCGGTCTCCACGTCGTACGCCCAGGTACGGTGCCTGCCATCCACGAGTTATCCCCAGTGGGCCCAGTTTTCCACAGACTTACCCCCAGGTGTGGGGTCGCTGTAACACAATCGCGATCTTGGATTCGCCATCCTGCCGCGGAGAGAGCAGGTTTCGACGTCAAACTGGTGCTGTGGACAACTCCGTGGATGGGATCGAACCCCTGGAGTTGCTGATCGAGTTGCAACGACAGTTCGCCGACACGATCGGCGACGTGGATACCGGCACACCGGTCCCCTGGTGCGGCGAATGGCGGGTGGTCGACCTGGTGGAGCATCTGGCCGGTGTGCACCACTGGGCGGCAGCGCAGGCCAGGAGTGAGGACGAGCAGGAGATGCCGCCGGCTGATGGTCTGGCGGAGCACTACCGCAGGTGCGCGAGCGAGTTGGCCGAGACCTTGGCGGCTCTCGACCCGGACCAACCGGCCCGGACGCTGGTCGTCGATGGCACCGTGGGCTTCTGGCATCGGCGGCAGGTGCACGAGACCCTGATCCATCTGTGGGATCTCCGAGCGGCCGGCCGGCTCCCGCTGGCCGTCGATGCCTGGGTCTGGGCGGACACGGTCGACGAAGTGGTGACGGTTATGCACCCGCGCCAGGTGCGCTTGGGACGATCCCGACCGATCCTGGTGCCGATAGCCCTCGTCGCCGACGACGTCGGCCGGAACTGGATCCTGCCGGCGGCTTCGGATGCCTCGCCCACGCCCGCGGCGACCGTCACGGGCCCGGCGGAGGCACTTGCCCTGCTGCTCTGGCGGCGGATCGACCTCGACGACCCCCGCCTGTCGGTGTCGGGTGACCGCCAGGTGGTGGCCAGGATCCTCAGCGATCGAGTGGTTCCGTGACCAGCCTCATCGGCTGACCAGACGCAGGGTGAACTGTCAGCGCTGGGAAGCCTGCTGCTTGATCCGATTGGTCAATTCGGTGACCTGGTTGTAGAGCGAGCGGCGCTCCGACATCTGGTTCTTGATCTTGCGCTCGGCATGCATCACCGTCGTGTGGTCGCGGCCGCCGAACTGCTGGCCGATCTTGGGCAGTGAGAGGTCGGTCAGTTCGCGACACAGATACATGGCGATCTGCCGGGCGGTGACCAGGACGTGGGTACGGCTCTGCCCGCACAGGTCGTCGATGGTGAGATCGAAGTACGCCGCGGTCTGGGCCATGATCATCCCCGAGGTGATCTGGGCCTCGCCGCCCTCGGGAATCAGGTCCTTCAGCACGACCTCGGCCAGAGCCAGGTCCACTTGTTGCCGGTTGAGACTGGCGAAGGCTGTGACGCGGATGAGGGCTCCCTCGAGCTCGCGGATGTTGGTCTGGATCCGGCTGGCGATGAACTCGAGCACTTCAGGGCCGGCCACGAGCCGCTCCTGAGCCGCCTTCTTCCGCAGGATGGCGATCCTGGTTTCCAGGTCGGGAGGCTGGACGTCGGTGATCAGCCCCCAGCCGAACCGGCTGCGTAGCCGCGGCTCCAGGTTCTCCAGGTTCTTCGGTGGCCGATCGGAAGTCATCACGATCTGCTTCTGCGCGTTGTGCAGGGTGTTGAAGGTGTGGAAGAACTCTTCTTGAGTCTGTTCCTTGCCTTCCAGGAACTGGATGTCGTCGATCAGCAGCACGTCGACGTCGCGATACCGACGGCGGAACTCCGCACCCTTGTTCTGGCTGATCGAGTTGATGAAGTCGTTGGTCAACTCCTCGGTGGAGACGTATCGAACGCGTACCCGTTCGAAGTAGTCCCGGGCATACCGCCCGATCGCGTGCAGCAGGTGAGTCTTGCCGAGTCCGGACTCGCCGTAGATCGTCAGCGGGTTGTAGGACTTCCCGGGGTTCTCCGCCACTGCGACTGCGGCGGCATGGGCGAACCGGTTGGAAGAGCCGATGACGAAGGTCTCGAAGGTGTACTTCGGATTGAGCTTGGCGTCGATCTCCTTGCGGGGGCGCGACGCGCCGTCGAACTCCGGGCCGGAGAGAGTCGGCGGCATCCCGGTCGCACCCTGGTACGGCGCGGCGCCGGGCGACGGACTTGTTCCGAGTGGTCGAGGGTAGGGGCCGTCGTCTGGTCGCGGCGTGCTCGTGACGTCGACCCGTTGACCGCTGGGACTCTGGTAGCCGGCCGGCTGGCTCTGTTGCTCAACACTGGTCGGTCCAGTGGCTCCGACGCCGGGCGAATCCTCGAACCGGGCCGTGGATCCCTCGGATCCGCCAGGGCGGGGCACCTCGGGATCGACGGTGGGATCGACGATGACCGCAAGCTGCACCGAGCGCTGGAAGTAGTTGCTGAGCTGATCCTCGATATCGGGTCGGAACCGACCTTCGAGTTGGTTACGGGTGAAATTGTTGGGCACCGCGACCATCAGGGCGTCTTGATGCATGGCCACCGGCTTGGAGTTGTCCAACCAGCGGCGCAACTCCGGCGGCGAAGTCGTGTAGACGTGCTCCCAAGCGATCTTGGTATCGCTGCCGCTCGCGTCAGTCACTGCCTTGTTCTCCACAGGTTCCGTCTTGGCGATCGGTCGCGGCGTCAGCGGGCGGGCGCGCGCTTGCCGACTCGGTCAGCGGGGTCTCACGTCGGAGGACCTGCCTGGGAATGACATTGCTGATCAATCCCGTCTCCTCCGCATGCTGCTGCTTGGCATCCAACCCTAGACCATCCACAGAGTTATCCACACCCTGTGCATGAATCCGTGAACGCCAGCCGCCTGCCCGTGCAGGCGACGACCCGAGTTGAGCCAGCGTCGTTCAGGGCAACGATGGGATGGAACGAATGAAGTCTGGCGAACTGTCGGCGGGACGAACACTGGGCGAGCGAGAAGGTAGCAACGCTCCCCGGCGTGCCGCAAGCCGTCGGTGACAATTTCACGACACGGTTTAGCCAATCTCGGCGTGTCGGCTGGACAGTGTCAGCAGATCCTCAGGATGGGCACGGCCGAGTTTGACCGTGTCGTGTCGGCCCCGTACCGTTAGAAGGTCGCCGCCAGCGCGGTGACCTCTGTTTGCTGCCCGCATCTGCGAGCAGTCCTTGGTCAGATAGACGATATAGGGAGCCTTCCCGTGAGCAAGCGCACGTTCCAGCCGAGCAATCGACGCCGTAGTCGGGTCCACGGATTCCGTCTGCGGATGCGGACCCGTTCCGGCCGCGCCATCCTTGCCGCCCGCCGGCGCAAGGGTCGCGCCAAGCTGTCTGCCTGACGGTTCGTCAGTTCGGGGGTCAGCCCGTGGTGCCCAGCAATGCGCGGATGCGTCGATCGATTGACTTTCGACGCACCGTGCGGCTTGGGGTGCACGCCGGCCGTCGAACCTTGGTCGTGCATGCGCTGAAAGTTGCACCGACTTGTCCGGGCGAGGGCTCGCAGGATGTCGTCGGCACCCCGGGTCGGGATCCGCTGGTGGGTTTCGTCGTCTCCAAGGCCGTCGGTTCGGCGGTGTGCCGCAATCGAGTCCGCCGGCGCCTGCGGCACCTGTCTCGACCGCACCTGGCCGAGTTGAGCGCGGGTACGTTGGTCGTGGTGAGGGCCCTGCCGCCCGCGGCGTCGGCCGGACCCGAGCTGTCGACCGACCTCGCTGCGGCCTGGGCTTCGGCGATCGCGAAGCTGGGGCGGCGGTGATGAGATGAAGTACGTGCTGATCGGCCTGCTGAAGCTCTACCGGCTCGTCATCTCTCCCCTGTACGGGAACGTCTGCCGCTACTACCCCAGTTGCTCGGCCTATGCGTTGCGTGCGGTGCAGGTGCACGGAGCGCTGCGGGGAACCTGGCTCGCCGCCCGCCGGCTGCTGTGCTGCCACCCGTGGGCGGCCGGCGGCTACGATCCTGTCCCCGGCACTCCTGAGTTCGAGGAGGAGGCCCGGCACCGGGCCGATGCTGCCGTGTGTCACGACCTGGCTCATCACGACCTGCCGGAGGTCGGCGCGCGGAGCGCCGATCGGTTTCACCGGCCCGATGTGTCCGACCAGCGAGCCGCCACGGCTCACGTACGAGGTGTGAATTGTTCGACCTGATCCCGCTCGTCCCACTGGGTATCTGGGACCCCTTCATCGCCATCGGCGGCGCGATCATGCGCCCGCTGTACTGGGTGGTGTCAGGTCTTCTCGTGCTGTTCCACAGCCTGTGGTCCCCGGTGCTCGGTGCCGACAGCGGTTGGACCTGGGCCCTGTCGATCATCTGCCTCACGGTGGTGATCCGCATCGCTTTGATCCCGCTGTTCGTCAAGCAGATCAAGTCCTCGAGGCAGATGCAGCTGGTGCAGCCGAAGGTGCGCGAGCTGCAGAAGAAGTACGGTCACGACCGGGAGAAGCTCGGTCAAGAGACCATGAAGCTCTATCGGGAGCACAATGCCAACCCGTTGGCATCCTGTCTCCCGTTGCTGCTGCAGATGCCGATCTTCCTGGCACTGTTCCGGGTGCTGGATGGTGCCTCCCACGGCACCCCGCGCGGCCATTGGCTGGAGATCCACACGGAGCTGGTGGACTCGCTGCAGACCGCGACGATCTTCGGTGCGCCGATCTCGTCGACGTTCATGAAGGCGAGCGCTCTGGGCGCCGCGGCGATGAATGTCCGGGTCGTCACCGTTGTGTTGATCCTGGCGATGACGGCGACGCTGTTCATCACTCAGCTGCAGCTGATGCGCAAGAACATGCCGCCGGATGCGCTCACCGGGCCGTTCGCCCAGCAACAGAAGATGATGCTGTATCTCTTCCCGGTCATCTTCGCGGTCGGCGGCATCAATTTCCCGATCGGTGTGCTGCTCTACTGGCTGGCCTCGAACTTGTGGACCATGGGTCAGCAGTTCTACGTGATCCGCCGGAATCCAGCTCCTGGCACACCGGCGTACGAAGCCTGGGAGGCGCGGCGCGCCGAGAAGCTGGCGCACAAGGCCGGGCGATCGGATCATCCCGAGCCGGGCCGCCAAGTCGGCGGCGCCGCGGCGAACGGCAACGGTAGGGATCCGAGCAGCAACGGCAAGAGTCCGAGCGCTGCCCCGTCCGATCCACCTCGAGTGGTGCGCCAGCAGCCGCGAAAGCAGTCCCGCTCCCAGCGCAAGCGCTGAGGGGCCCAGTAGATCCGGGTCCAGCTGGTCGAGGCAGGTCACGTGCCGCTGAGAACGACCGGGGGCCAATGACGAGCATGAGTTGTGCGCCTGATCGTGGCGTCGACGAGGGAGGAACATGACGAACACGGACGAGATGTCGGCCGAAGCGCAGACTGCCGACGGGTCGCTCGGTGTGGTGGTTGACTCGGCTGAGTCAGTGGCCGAAGAGCATGCGGTGACTGCGGCCCAGTCTGACTCGAGCGCACAGTCTGACTCGGCCGACGTGCCGGGCGAGGATGGTGATGGGGAGGCGAGCGAAAATCCGCTGGATGTCGAAGCCGAGGTGGCGGCCGACTATCTGGAGGAACTGCTCGACATAGCTGACCTCGATGGGGACATCGACACCTATGTCGACGGTGATCGTGCCCATGTGTCGATCGTCAGCAACAGCGAGGCACTGGTCGGTAGGGACGGTCAGGTTCTCGATGCGTTGCAGGAGTTGGCTCGACTCGCCGTCCTGGCCGAGACCGGTCAGCGCAGCCGACTGATGCTGGATATCGCCGGTTTCCGGGAGAAGCGTCGCACGGAACTGCTGGCGTTGGTCGCCGATGCGACCGCGGCGGTGCGCGACAGCGGTGAGCCGGTCCATCTGAAGGCGATGAACCCGTTCGAGCGCAAGATCGTGCACGATGCCGTCGCGGCCGCTGGTTTGACCAGTGAATCCGAGGGCGATGAGCCGCGCCGACACGTCGTCGTACTCCCCGCGGGTGACTGACGCTTCCGGCGACCAGCTCGAGGTAGTCCGGCGGATCTACCGCGACTCCGACTCCTTCGACGCGATATGTCGATATAGAGACATATTGGCACGCCGGGGTATCGAGTGGGGATTGCTCGGCCCCCGCGAAGGGCCGCTCCTCTGGGAGCGGCACATCCTCAATTCCGCGGCCGTGGCCGAATTGGTGCCCGAACACGTCAGCGTTGCCGATATCGGCTCCGGTGCCGGACTGCCGGGCATCCCGCTGGCCATTCTGCGACCTGATCTCACGATGGACCTGGTGGAGTCATTGCTGCGCCGGAGCACCTTCCTTGCCCAGGCTGTGGACGATCTGGGCATAACCTCCCGCGTCAGGGTGGTGCGGGTCAGGGCCGAGGAGCTGACCAGCCGGTACGACGTGGTGTTGTCACGGGCGCTGGCCCCGCTGGACCGGCTGGTTCGTTGGTGCCGGCCGCTACTGAATGACGGCGGAACGATCCTGGCCATCAAGGGATCAGCTGCTGAGCGGGAGATCGCCGATCACGCCGGACTGCTGCGGCGGTCAGGCCTGATTGCCGAGATATTGGGTTGTCGGCTGGATGACGAGATTCCGCCGACCACGGTGGTTCGGCTCCGTGAACGCTGACCGGGGGCTCGGATCCCGGGCCTGATCACTGGTCCGCATCGAGTGGGCCGCATCGAGTGGGCCGCGATTCGATCCATGCCTGATCCCCGGCTGACGGGGTGGGTCGTCGACTGGTCCGGGCGTCAGGTCCGATCGGCGCTGGTACAGACGCAGGCTCGATTGCCCTGGGCATCCTCGAGGACCCAGAAGGAGGGCGCCGCGGCGTCATCGACGAGGCGGCCACCGGCGGCCACCACGGCCTCGACGCGCGCCTGACCCTGCTCGGGTGGGACCCACACGTCGAGGTGCCAGCGCTGCCGCGGTCGTTCGTGCTCTTCGGTTTCCTGGAACCAGATCGTCGGTGCCATCCCCTCCGGGTCCACGACCTCCCGGTCGTCGCGACTGCCGCCGAGCAAAGCGGTCAGGAAGGGTCGCACCTCCGGCGGCGCCCAGGTGTCCAGACCCAGCTCGACGACCACCAGGCTGGCCGGGTCGGGCCGGCACCCGAGCTCAGTTGCCAACTCGCTCACCCGGCGCGCGAGGTTCAGGTCACGGCTGGTGATGCCACCGACGTCATGACTCGACAGCGTGACTGTGACGGCTGGATAGGTCAGCATCAGGTCAGGGTGGTGATTTGCCTTCTCGGCGGCCGCGCCGATGTGGTTCACCAGGCTCAGCCCGGTCGTGAAGTCGCCGGTTCGGAATCGGGCCCTGATCACCCCGGGAAAGTGGCGCCAGTCGGCCAGGCCGGCTGTGGCAATCTCGGCGGCAGACAGGGTGCGTCGTGGGTCGTCCGTGGGATCTGTCATGTCTCCTCCTGATCATCGAGGACGGCCAGGGCGATAGCTCAGCCGCGGGTTCATGTCGCCAGCCTGACACGGACCACCGACAGCCACCAGATCCCACCTCAGTGATCGAGCAGTGATTGGCTCGGTTGTAGAGGGATTTTCGGGCCTTCGGCTTCGCCGTGCCCTCGTCGGACTTCCGGCGCAGAGCGCTTGCTATCGCTGATCCACCAATTGGTGTGATTCGAGCCTCGGATTTCGAATCGTGCTGCGCGGCATCCGGACCTTGTCAGTGGACTCGGTTACGGTGCTCTTGCGATCGGATTCAAGGAGAGTGATGAGCGTCTTTCGAACGGCCAGTTCAGCCGCCAAGCGTCTTGGCTGGCCGGGTTCACGTCGGCGGCGACCTTCGCTTCTTGGCTGGCCAGGCGCGGTCGATCACTCGGTGTCGCCCGGCAGTCCGAGCGAACCCGAGGCTGTTTCACGTGAAACCGACGATCAGAGCGCATCCGTCGTTTCACGTGAAACGACGGATGACAACGGTGGCGAGGACGAGCCAGCCGGTGACCTGGAGCAGATTTCAGGCACACAGGAAAGCCCAGGTCAGCATGGGCTAAGGTCCAACGAGGGTGGCACGCCGAATGTCGTAGCCGCGCAAACAGTAGGCGCTGCTGCCCCGGCTCCCTCCAGCACTGTCCGGGCCCCTGGGCCGAGACGAGCCAAGTTTGATCGAGATGAGTTCGACCACGACCCGGCACCCGACGAATCGCCGGCCAACAAATCCGGGCGCAGCCGATCGAGCACGGCCTTCCCCGCCCCGACACAGACCCGGATCTTTGTCGTGGCCAATCAGAAGGGCGGCGTAGGGAAGACGACGACGTCGGTCAACCTCGCTGCCGCTCTGGCCCTCGGCGGGCTGAATGTCTTGGTGCTCGATCTCGACCCGCAGGGCAATGCCTCGACCGCGCTCGGGGTCGACCACGGTCCCGGTGTGCCCGGGACGTACGAGGTCCTGATCGAAGGTGCGGCGATCGAGGATCACCTGGTCGCCTCACCCGAGGCACCGAACCTCCACGTGCTCCCGGCAACCATCGATCTCGCCGGTGCCGAGATCCAGCTGGTCTCCAGCGTCGCCCGGGAGAACCGCCTCCGGAAGGCGCTACGGACCTATCTGGCGGATCATCCGGTCGACTACGTGTTCCTGGACTGCCCACCTTCGCTCGGCTTGATCACCCTGAACGCCCTGGTCGCGGCTACTGAGATCTTGATCCCGATCCAGTGCGAGTACTACGCGTTGGAAGGCGTCTCGCAACTCGTCCGTACCATCAACCTGGTCAAGGGCGAGCTCAACGAGGGCCTCGAGGTCAGCACCGTGCTGCTGACGATGTACGACGGGCGTACGCGCCTTGCCGCGCAAGTCGCCGAAGAGGTCCGTTCGTACTTCGCGGAACAGACTCTGCCGACCGTCATCCCGCGGTCGGTTCGGATCTCAGAGGCACCCAGCTACGGTCAGACCGTGCTGACCTACCATCCTGATTCCGCAGGTGCGGTCTCCTACCTCGAAGCGGCACAAGAGATCGCCCGTCGTGGGGCACGCCAGGAGCACCAGTGAGCATCCATCCAGCAGCACGAGGAGAGGCGTCATCCCATGGCTGAACGTATTGCAGATCGACGGGGTCTCGGACGTGGACTCGGGGAGCTCTTCCAGCGCACCGAGCCGACTGTCACGTTCGTCAGCCCAACGTCTGCGGCACCGGGTGACGAGAGCGATCCAGCACAGGTAACCGTCGAAGGCACACCCGCGTCGATCCCGGACGGCTCCTACTTCGCCGAGATCCCCCTCGATACGATCACGCCGAACCCGCGGCAGCCGCGCACCAACTTCGACGAGGAGGCGATGGCGGAACTGGTCGACTCGATCCGCGAGGTCGGCCTCCTGCAACCGATCGTGGTCCGTCCGTTGGGCGACGATCGGTTCGAGCTGGTCATGGGCGAGCGTCGGTGGCGGGCGGCGCAACAGGCTGGGTTGGAAGCCATTCCCGCCATCGTCCGCGAGACCGAGAGCCATGATCTCCTTCGGGATGCCTTGCTGGAGAACCTGCATCGTGCGCAGCTCAACCCGCTGGAGGAGGCAGCCGCCTATCAGCAGATGCTGGAGGACTTCGGCTGTACGCAGGAGGAACTGGCCACCCGGATCAAGCGATCACGGCCGCAGATTTCCAACACGATCCGTCTGCTGCGGCTGCCACCGACCGTGCAGCGACGCGTCGCCGCCGGTGTGCTGTCGGCCGGTCATGCCCGGGCGCTGTTGGCGCTGCCCGATCAGGCGGGACAGGAGAGACTGGCCCAGCGGGTCGTTGCCGAAGGGCTCTCGGTGCGGGCGACCGAGGAGATCGTGACCCTTGGTGATGAGGACGAACCGGCGGTGACTCAGCGGTCTCCGCGTTCGCCACGGGAGCCGAACCCTCGCGCGAGCGAGCTGGCCGCTCACCTGGCCGACCGGCTCGACACCCGCGTACGAGTCGACAGCGGAAAGTCCAAGGGCAAGCTGGTCATCGAGTTCGCGTCCTCGGAGGATCTGGAGCGCATCGCCGAGATCCTCCTAACTCGATAGATAGATCTATATGTCGATAAAGTTCTAAGTAGGTAAATCGAGAGAAGGGTGAGGGAGTGGGAACATCAGGCCTGCTCAGGGCAGTTCAGACGGCCATAGCCGAGGGCACGGTCGAGGTGCTGGACCTGACTGCTCCGCTGTCGCCGCAGACCCCGGTGCTCCAGTTGCCACCACCGTTCGCGAACACCATCGCGCTGAGCCTGGAGACCGTCAGCGACTTCAACGATCTCGGGCCGATGTGGAAGTGGCACAACATCCACACCGGAGAGCACACCGGCACTCACGTCGATGCACCGGCGCATTGGGTGACCGGACGGGACGGCTGGACGGTCGATCAGATCCCGCCCGGACGGCTGATCGGCCCGGCTGTCGTCGTCGACGTCAGCCAGCAGGCTGCCGAGGACCCGGACTTCCTGCTCGAACCGGAGCATCTGGTCGCCTGGGAGGACGAGCACGGTGAGATTCCGGCCGGCGCGTGGGTGCTGCTGCGTACGGGCTGGTCGGCACGCAACGGCTCGCAGGAGGAGTTCCTGAACGCTGACGAGAACGGTCCGCACACACCGGGTCCCTCTGTCGCCGGCGCGCAGTGGCTGGCTTCGGAGCGGTCGATCGCCGGCTTCGGGGTGGAGACGGTCGGCATCGACGCCGGCTCGGCCGGCGGGATGGATCCCGCCTTTCCGGCCCACTACTACCTGCTCGGCGCCGGCCGCTTGGGGCTCACTCAGCTGCAGCAGCTCGATCGGCTGCCGACGACGGGTGCGCTGCTGATCGTCCAGCCGTTGCCCATCGTGGGTGGCACCGGTAGCCCGGCCCGGGTCCTCGCCTTGGTCGAACATTCCTGATGCGGGTCGCTGAGGCGGTCGGCCAGGCCGTCGCCGATCTCGGTGCCGGGCATGCCTTCGGTGTGGTGGGCAGCGGCAACTTCGCCGTCACGAATGCCCTGGTCGCGGCCGGCGTACCGTTCGTCGCTGCTCGGCACGAGGGTGGGGCGGCGACGATGGCGGATGCCTACGCCCGGACCAGCGGCAGGGTCGGCGTGCTCACCGTGCACCAGGGTTGCGGCCTGACGAACGCGATCACCGGCATCGCCGAGGCGGCCAAGAGCCGGACTCCGCTGCTGGTGCTGGCGGCAGACGTGGCGGGCTCGGCCGTCGGCTCGAACTTCCGGATCGACCAGGATGCCTTGATCCGCAGCGTCGGCGCGGTTCCTGAGCGGGTGCACAGCGCCGAGTCGGCGCTGGCCGACGTCCGGCGTGCCTACGGCACCGCCGCGCAGCAGCGCCGCACCGTGGTGCTCAATCTGCCTCTCGACGTTCAGGCGGCTGAGTTCGCCGGGACCCAGCGACTCCGGCCGGCACCACCGGGCCAGCGAGCGGCTCCGGATCCGGTCGTGACCGCAGAGCTCGCCGACCTGATCGACCGAGCCGAACGGCCGGTGTTCCTGGCGGGTCGCGGCGCGATGGCATCCGGCCGAGAACTCGCTGCCCTGGCCGAACGGACCGACGCACTGCTGGCAACCTCCGCGGTCGCGGCGGGG
>JASGEZ010000113.1:0-23433 GCA_047605905.1 Microlunatus sp. | reverse complement strand
GGCGCCCTGTTCCCGCGCAAGGACTGGACCCAGCTCTGCCACAACGTGATCTGGCATGGCCGGCGGCGCTGTCACGCCCGCAATCCCGCCTGCGGAGCCTGCCCGGTGGCTCGCTGGTGCCCGGCGTACGGGGAGGGCGAGACCGATCCGATCAAGGCGGCGAAACTGATCCGTGAGCCGCGCGGATGAGTGCAGGGCCGTCCCTGACGCCACCGACCGAGGATCTGCCGGCATGGCTCCGACCACTGGACCGGGCGCTGCTGGACGATGCCAGACTCCAGCAGGCGGTGGCACTCCGGCCGGGTGTTGGAGGACGCGCGGCTGCGGTGCTGGTGCTGCTGGGTGAGGGTGAGCGCGGACCCGAGGTGCTGTTCGTCGAACGCGCGGCCACCTTGCGCACCCATGCCGGGCAGATCGCTTTCCCCGGCGGCGCCAACGACCCAGGGGACGTCGATCTGATCGCGACGGCGCTGCGGGAGGCCCATGAGGAGACCGGCGTCGACATCGCCGGGATCACTCCGATCGGCGCGCTGCCGGCGGCACATGTCGCCGTCAGTGGGTTCGATGTCACGACCGTGGTCGGCTGGTGGCGGCGGCGCAGCCCGGTCGGGCCGGCCGATCCTCGCGAGGTCGCCTCCGTCGTCATCGTGCCGGTCGCGGATCTCACCGACCCTGCCCACCGCGGTCGCGTACGCCATCCGTCCGGCTACTCCGGACCGGGCTTCGAGGTCGCCGGCCACCTGATCTGGGGACTGACCGCCCATCTGCTGGACGGGGTCCTCGACCTCGCCGGCTGGCAACGGCCCTGGGATGACGAACGGCGCTTCGACATTCCAGCTCGCTATCTGACCGATATCTCCCGAGGACATGGACACGATGAGCACTGATGCAACCAACCCGGATTCGCTGAGTTCGGTGAGATCGGAGACCGAGCGGCTCCAGCGGATCTGGGACGACACCCTGCGCGACCAAGCCGAGATCGGTGCTCGCGTCATCGCTCGCTATGCCGAGCCGCATCGGCACTACCACGGTCTCGCGCACCTGGCTGCGGTCCAGGACCGGATCACTGAGTTCGCCACCGCCGACCACGACCTGTTCCTGGTCCGGCTGGCGGGTTTCTACCACGATGCGATCTACGACATCCCGACCCGGGAACTGACCAACGAGGAGGGCTCGGCCCGGCTCAGCATCCGCGAGCTGAGCCGGGCTGGGCTGGAGCAGGAGGACCTCAACGAGATCGCCCGGCTCGTCCGGCTCACCGCCACGCACGTGCCCGGGTCGCGTGATCCCAACGGCGAGCTGCTGTGCGACGCCGACCTGGCGGTGCTGGGCGGCAGCCCGGAGGCGTACGCGAACTATGTGGCGCAGGTGCGTGCGGAGTATGCCCACGTACCCCGGTTGGACTTCATCCGCGGCCGCTTCCTCATCCTGCGGGAACTGTCCGGACGGGACCCCTTCCGCACCCCACGAGGTCGCCGGCTCAACGAGCGTGCCCGGTTCAATCTGGTCGGCGAGTGTCGTGCGCTGATCGCCGATCTCCGTGCCGCCGGCGTCGACGTGGACGAGCTCACAACTGTGCCAGGATCGAGGTCATGAGCCCCGATCCCGCCGTTGACGCCCGCCCGAAAGACTGGTGGAAGTCCGCCGTCGTCTACCAGATCTACCCGCGATCCTTCGCCGACCACAACGGCGACGGGATCGGCGATCTGCCCGGCGTCCTCGGCAAGCTGGACTACCTGGAGAAGTTGGGCGTCGATGTCGTCTGGCTGTCGCCGGTGTATGTCTCGCCGCAGGACGACAACGGGTACGACATCTCCGACTATCAGGACATCGACCCGGTCTTCGGATCGCTCGCCGATCTCGACGCGATCATCGAGGGTCTGCATGCCCGGGGCATGAAGCTGGTGATGGACCTGGTCGTCAACCACACCTCCGACGAGCATCCGTGGTTCGTCGAGTCGCGCGATCCGGCCTCGCCGAAGCGCGACTGGTACTGGTGGCGGCCCGCCCGGCCCGGTTGCGAGCCCGGCTCACCGGGGGCCGAGCCGACCAGTTGGCGCGCGGCGTTCGGCGGCTCGGCGTGGCAGTTCGACGAGCAGTCGGGGGAGTACTACCTGCACATCTTCTCCCGGAAGCAACCCGACCTGAACTGGGAGAACCCGGAGGTCCGGCAGGCCGTCTACGCGATGATGCGCTGGTGGGTCGACCGCGGCGTCGACGGCTTCCGGATGGACGTGATCAACCTGATCTCCAAGCCGGTCGAGTTGGCCGACATGGTCCCGTCGGACGGCCAGGAGTACGACGCGAACTTCGGCTCGGTGATGAACGGGCACCGGCTGGACGAGTTCCTGGCCGAGATGAACCGCGAGGTCGGACTGGACGAGAAGCACCTGATCACGGTCGGCGAGACGCCCGGCGCCACGATCGAGGTGGCGCGTTCGATCACTGATCCGGACCGGCACGAACTCAATATGGTGTTCACCTTCGAGCACGTCAGCCTGGATTCGCAGCCCGGCGGCGTCAAGTGGAACCTCGCCGAGCTGCCGCTGCCGGTGCTGAAGAAGAACCTGGCCGCCTGGCAGGACGGGCTCGCCGAGGCGGGCTGGAACTCGCTCTACTGGAACAACCACGACCAGCCGCGAGCCGTGTCCCGGTTCGGCGACGACTCGGCCGAGTTCCGGGTGGCCTCGGCCAAGACCCTGGGCACGGTGCTGCACTTGCACAAGGGCACCCCGTACGTCTATCAGGGCGAAGAGCTCGGCATGACGAACACCTACTTCACCGACATCAGCCAATATCAAGACCTCGAGTCGGTCAATTACCATGCCGAGGCGCTGTCGCTCGGGCTCGAAGCCGAGGTGGTGCTGCACTCGCTCTCGGTGAAGAGTCGGGACAACGCGCGTACGCCCATGCAGTGGAACGATCGCCCGCATGCCGGCTTCACCGAAGGCATTCCGTGGCTGCCGGCCAACCCCAACTACGTGGTGGTCAATGCCGAGGCGGCCGTGGCGGACCCGGACTCGGTCTTCCACCACTACCGGAAGCTGATCGAGCTGCGGCATGCCAATCCGACGGTGGTCGAGGGCCGGTTCGCGTTGCTGCTGCCCGATCACGAGCGGTTGTGGGCGTTCACCCGGACCGGTGTTGACTCCACGTTGCTGGTGCTGGCGAACCTATCGGCTGAGCCACTGGAGCTTCCGATGGCTGAGCTGCCGGATCTGACCGGTGCGACGCTGGTTTTGGGCACTCATGGTCCCGGGACGGAGGCGACGCTGGCGCCCTGGGAGTCCCGGATTCTCCAGCTCGGCTGATCGCGACCGGGCACAAGCGAACAAGCTGCTGGTTTGTCCCCGATGTCGGTGGTCAAGTCAGCAGCTTGTGCTCAACGAGTCGATCAGGGCTGCCGTCACCGCGTCGGGTGATTCCTCATGCGGGAGGTGGCCGGCGCCGGGGATCTCGACGTGCCGATGCGCCGCGTACAGCTTGGGTGGCAGCATCGAGTTCGAGGGCACCAGCCGGTCGCGATCACCGCGGATGGTGAGGACCGGCACGTCGGTGGGCACGGACAGGGCCCGCTCGTAGGCCCGGCCGGCGGAGCGTAGCTGATCGCGCCCGAACATCCGCAGATACTCCAGGGCGCAGTGCGGACTCGGCCACAACCGTAAGGCCCGGCGATAGTGCCAGGCGTCCTCGGCAGGGAGGAAGGTTGCGTGTGGCGCGGCGCTCCGGCGGAGCAACCATTCGACGTACGCGCCGTCGCGGGCGGTGATCACCCGCTCCGGCAGGATCGGCAGCTGGAACCAGGCCAGTCCGGCGCCCATGGTCCGCCACGGGAATCGGAGGGGGTGAGGGGCGCTGATCGTCGCGATCCGGTCGACCTGGTCCGGTGCGTAGGCGTATGTCGACCAGGCCGCGATGCCGCCCCAGTCATGCCCCACAACGGTGGCCGAGCTGAAGCCGAGGCTGCGGATCACGGCCGAGACGTCGAGTCCGGTCACCGACTGGCGATAGCCGCGCGGAGTCTTGTCGGTGGCGGCGTACCCCCGCAGGTCCAGCGCGGCCACGCTCACCCCGGCCGCATCGAGTGCCGGCAGCTGATGGCGCCAGGCCCACCAGAACTCCGCGAACCCGTGCAGCAGCAGCACGAGGGGTCGGTCCCGGGTGAAGCCGAGTCCGGTGGCCAAATGGAATCGGATCCCATTGGCCGTGATCTCGCGATGCCGCCACGGTCCCTCGATCAAGACCTCGCGTACCGACCAATCCGGCGCCGGCGGCCGTGATCCACCGGATTTCTGTCGAGCTAGCCACATCTGGTGTTGCTAGCTCGACAGAAATCGGGTTGGTGCGTCAGCGCAGAGCCTTCTTGTCGCTGGCCACGGTTCCCTCGATCCGCGGCGCGCTCGCGGCGGCGGTGGCTCGGCTGACGGCTGCCTGCAGATCGGAGACCAGCGCCTTGCCGTTGGCGATGGTCTTCACCGGCGGCTTGACCTTCTTGATCCGGGTGAAGCCGATGGCGCCCAGGATGCCCGCGATGACCAGCAGCACACCTGCCATGATCAAGAATGCGGCCCAGTAGGGCAGGCCGAGGGCCGCCAGGCCCAACGCCGCTCCGATGAAGACGAGTGTGCCGGCGTTGATACCGAAATAGCCGGCCGCGCCGAAGAGTCCACCGCCGATGCCGGCGTTCTTGGCGGCCGGCGTCAGCTCGGCCTTCGCCAACTCGACCTGGTCGTTGACCAGGAGCTGGGCATCGCCTCGGATGTCCTTGATCAGGTCTGCGACCTTGCGATCCGCCATGGGATCTCCTCTCGCTCTCAGACCTGAGCCTAACGGGTCCACCCCGGCCGCTGTCATCAAACCAATGTTGCTCGGGTTTGTCGGCTTCGCTCGATCTGCAGATGGAGCAGAACCGACAAACCCGAGCAGGTTCCAGAGGATGCTCGACGGGAGGGCGAAGCGGGCAGTTCGAGGCAGGTGCGGGCGAGGGTGAGCTCTAGGTCGCGAGTCTGGAACGGGTATGCCGTTGCAGTGAGATCGAGGCGAGGACGGCGGCGATCACAGATCCGACCAGTACACCGGTCTTGGCCACCTCTTGCAGTGCCGGCTCGCCGGGGAAGGCCAGATCACCGATCAGCAGGGCGACCGTGAAGCCGACGCCGGCCAGCAGCGATACCGCTGCGATCTCGCTCCAGCGCAGACCCTTGGCGAACTCGGTCCGAGTCAGCCGGGCGGTCAGCCAGGCGCCACCGAGGACACCGAGGAACTTGCCGACCACCAGACCGAGCACCACCCCGATGCCGATCGGGCTGGTCAGGGCGGCGGCCAGCTTGTCGGCCGACACCGGAACTCCCGCGGCGACCAGCGCGAAGACCGGTACGGCGATGCCGGCTGAGATCGGCCGCCAGCGATGTTCCCAGACATCCACCACCGACGGACCGCGGCTTGTGTTCGAGGAGGTCAGCAGGCCGAGCAGGACACCTGCCACGGTGGCATGCACGCCACTGGCGTACATGCAGGCCCAGCAGACGATCCCGAGCGGCAGATAGAGGTACCAGCCGCGGAGCCTCCGGCGTTGCATCAGCACCCACAGTGCGGCGCAGCTTAGTGCGGTGAGCAGCCAGAGCGCCGACAGTCCATGGGCGAAGAAGAATGCGATCACGGCGATGGAACCGAGGTCGTCGACGATCGCCAGCGTCAGCAGGAAGGCCCGGAGTCCGGTCGGCAGCCGCGAGCCGACCAGTCCGAGGATCGCCAGGGCGAAGGCGATGTCGGTGGCCATCGGGATCGCCCATCCTTGTGGCCGGCCGTCGGACATGACCAGATTGACGGCAACGAAGATCCCGGCCGGTACGAGCATTCCGCACAGCGCCGCCACTGCCGGCACCAACGCCTGTGACGGCCGGCTCAGGGCACCGACCGTGAGTTCGCGCTTCAACTCCAGGCCGGCGACGAAGAAGAAGATCGCCAGCAGCCCGTCGGTGACCCAGTGCTCCAGATCGAGCGGTCCGAGGGCGAGCTGGCGCAGCGCGACATAGCTGACTGGGCACAGGTTGGCCCAGCCGACTGCCACAACGGTGGCCACCAGCACCAAGGCCCCGCCGACGGTCTCCATCCGGAGGATGTCGGTGATGGCGATGGTGTCGGCATCGTTGGCATGTCGTGCGAAGAGCACGATGCGCGCACGGGGTTCGGCCACGGTCGCTCCCAGAGGTCGACTACGGAATCGCCGACCAGACTTCCCGGCACACCGCTGGTCACCCTACCGCGGTCCGCGCTTCCTGCTCGGGTTCATCGGCCTTGCTCGATCTGCAGCCCGAGCATGGCCGACAAACCCGAGCAGGAATGGGGCGGAGGCATGGGCAGGAATCGGGTGGCGGCATGAGCAGGAAGGGCGCGGGGCGGGCGGGTGCGGGCTACTCCTCGGAGGAGCCGGCCGACGGCTTGTTCAGGTTCTGTTTGATCAGGTCCATCACGGTGGAATCGGTGAGGGTGGTGACGTCGCCGAGCTCACGGTTCTCGGCGATGTCACGCAGCAGCCGGCGCATGATCTTGCCGGACCGCGTCTTGGGCAGCTCTTCCACGATCATGATCTGCCGCGGCTTCGCGATCGGGCCGATCTCCTTGGCCACATGGGCCCGGAGCTCGGCCACCACATCGGGGCCACCGTCGCCTGCATCGGCGCGCAGGATCACGAAGGCGACGATCGCCTGTCCGGTGGTCGCGTCGCTGGCGCCCACCACGGCCGACTCGGCCACTTTGGGGTGCGACACCAAGGCCGACTCGATCTCGGTGGTCGACATCCGGTGCCCGGACACGTTCATCACGTCGTCGACCCGGCCGAGCAGCCAGAGGTCGCCGTCCTCGTCGCGCTTGGCTCCGTCGCCGGCGAAGTACAGGCCGGGGAACCGCGACCAGTAGGTGTCGACATAGCGCTGGTCGTCGCCCCACAACGTACGCAGCATCGCCGGCCACGGCTTGGTGATCACCAGATAGCCGCCCGAGCCGTTCGGCACCGACTCCGCCTCGTCGTTGACCACGTCGACACTGACCCCCGGCACCGGGGTCATCGCGGCCCCCGGCTTGCCCGAGGTCACGCCGGGCATCGGGGAGATCATGTGCATCCCGGTCTCGGTCTGCCACCAGGTGTCCACCACCGGTACGCGATCGCCGCCGATGTAGGTGCGATACCAGACGTACGCCTCCGGGTTGATCGGCTCGCCGACCGAGCCCAGCACCCGCAGCGAGGACAGGTCGAACTGCTCGGGGATGTCGGCGCCCCACTTCATGAAGGTGCGGATCGCGGTCGGCGCGCAGTAGAGGATCGACACCCGGTACTTCTCGACGATCTCCCACCAGCGGCCCTTGTGCGGGGTGTCCGGCGTGCCCTCGTACATCACCGAGGTCGTCCCGTTGGCCAGCGGCCCGTACACCAGATAGGAGTGTCCGGTGACCCAGCCGATGTCGGCCGCGGTCCAGAAGATGTCGGTCTCCGGCTTGAGATCGAAGGTTGCCCATTGCGTGTACGCCACGCCGACCAGATAGCCACCGGTGGTGTGCAGGATGCCCTTCGGCTTCCCGGTGCTGCCTGAGGTGTACATGATGTAGAGCGGATGCTCGGCCGGGAACGCCTCCGCGACGTGCTCATCGGACTGCTTGCCCACGAAATCGCCCCACCACAGGTCGCGGCCTTCGGTCATCGGGGTGTCCTGGCCGGTCCGTTTGATGACCAGCACGTGATGCACCGACGGGCACTTCGTCAGCGCCTCGTCGACGGCCGGCTTCAGCGCGGCCGGCTTGCCGCGCCGGTAGCCGCCGTCGGCGGTGATCACCACCTCGACGCCACAGTCCTCGATCCGGGATGCCAGTGCGTCGGCCGAGAAGCCGCCGAACACCACTGTGTGCGGGGCGCCGATCCGAGCACAGGCCAGGATCGCCACCACCGCTTCGGGGATCATCGGCAGATAGATCGCCACCCGGTCGCCGGTCTCGACACCGAGTTCGAGCAGCGCGTTCGCCGCCTTCTTGACCTCGGTGGTCAGCTCCGCGTACGTGATGGCCCGGGTATCGCCCGGCTCGCCCTCGAAGTAGTACGCCACCCGATCGCCGTTGCCCGCCTCGACGTGGCGATCCAGACAGTTGTAGGCCGCGTTCAAGGTGCCGTCGGCGAACCACTTGGCGAATGGCGGGTTGGACCAGTCCAGCACCTGGGTCGGCTCGGTCGCCCAGGTGATCCGCTTCGCCTGCTCGGCCCAGAACGCGTCCAAGTCGGCGTCTGCCGCCGCGTACGTCGCCACGGTCACGTTCGCCGATGCGGCGAGATCCGTCGGTGGCGGGAACCGCCGGTTCTCGTGCAGCAGATTCGACAGTGCTTCGTTGGCGGACTGGCCTTCATTAGGCGACTGAGCATCACTCACAGCGGAACCTCCACATCGACGGGCTCCTGCGCAGCCTATGCGACGGGCTGTTGCGCGATGACGGTGCGGGGCCAGCCGGCCGCCACATCGTCGACGACCGCGGCGAATCCGCTCGCTCCCGAAGCCATCGCCATTTCGGCGGCCACCGTCGCCGCTGCATCGCGGTATCGAGGGTTGGTCAGAACCCGCCGCACCGCGGCGCGCAGCTGCCCCTCGCTGGGGCGCTGCTTGCGGAGGTTCACTCCCGTGTGCGACCAGGTGAGCCGCGCTGCGACCTCGACCTTGTCCTCCTTGCCGGGTGCGACGACGACCGGTACGCCGTGCGCCAGCGCGAACTGCACACCGCCGTAGCCACCGTTGGTGACGAACACGTCGGTCCGTTCGAACAGCTCGTTGTACGGCAGGAACTCCGCTGCTCGGGCGTTGGCCGGCAACGGACCGAGATCGGCGACCGGACGACCCCCGGTCGCCACGACGACCAGCACGTCCTCGTCGGCCAGGGCCTGCAAGGTGGGCACGATGAGTTCGGTCAGATCGTCGTTGGCGATGGTGCCCTGGGTGACGTGGACGACGGGCCGGCTTCCGTCCAGATCGTGCCACCAGGACGGCTGCGGATGCTCCAGCGCCGAGGAGGTGGAGACCATCCCGGTGAAGGCCAGCCGGGTGGCCGGCTCCGGGCGCGGGTACTCGAACGACGGCACCGACAGCTGGATCACCGCGTCGGCCCGCGTCAGCCAATCCATGATCGGGCCGCTGCCGTCGTGTCCGTGGATGCGGCGCATGATCGCCGTACCGGCGTCTTCGGCCGGGCGCAGCACTCGAGCATTCATCGCCCGGAGCAGCCGGTTGCGGAGGGCGCCGATCGGACCACCCATCGGCAACACACCCATGCCGTACGGCGCGATGCCGGGGCCGGCCAAGGCGAGCGGGACCACGCCGGCGACCACGATCGGTGGCCGTTGGGCGGCCGGCAGCTCGGAGAGCAGCACGCCGCCGGCGAAGAGCGGATCGACGATGACTGCTTGTGCCGGGGCTGTTGCCAGCAGCTGCCGTAGCCCGGCATATTGCCCCTCACCAGGCCGGATGAAGATGTGCTCGATGTCGAAGGCGATGGCGGCCAGCGGTGACAGCTTCGCGCGCTCGGGGAACTGAGCAACGACGTTCCGATCGTCGAAGTCGGACTCCGGCGGCAGCGCGACGTGGGTGGCGCCGGTCGCCTCGACTGCCGGAGCGAACCGGGCGCCGGTGAGGAAACGGACCGTGTCACCTCGCGCCACCAGGTAGGCGGCGATCGGCAGCAGCGGCGAGACGTGGCCGCGGATCGGCACGGACGCGATGACGTAACTCGACATGGTGATGGACTCCTGACGGTGGTGGGGTCAAGTCCCGGTGCTACCCTTCGATACAGGACTCAACTATTCAGTACAGGAATACAGGAGTCAATAGAGTGTCGACTGATACGT
Organism: Microlunatus sp.; assembly: GCA_047605905.1. Taxonomy (GTDB): domain Bacteria; phylum Actinomycetota; class Actinomycetes; order Propionibacteriales; family Propionibacteriaceae; genus Microlunatus. Next base: position 13,556 of record JASGEZ010000113.1, on the reverse strand, counting down.
CGGATGTGTCCTTTTCCGAGCCGGCCACCCGGACCTACGTCTCCGAGCTGCGTCAGGAGCAGGCTGCGGCGACCCGGGAGCGGGTGATCCAGGCGGCGGCCGAGCTGTTCGCGGAGAAGGGCTACGCGGGCACGACGATGCCGGCCATCGCGCGCCGGGCGCGGGTGTCGACCGAGACCGTGCAGAATCACGGTCCCAAGGTCCAGCTGCTCCGAGCGGCCATCGCCGCGGTGTCGTTCGGTGGAACGCCTGGCGCGCCGGTCGCCGATACCGAGTTGGGGCGTCAGTTGGTGGCCGACGTCGACACACCGGAGGCGGCTGCTCGGGCGGGTGCCGAGGTGATCGCGACGGTCAACCAGGGCTCGCACGGAGTCTGGATGGCGTTCTCGGAGGCATCCCGCTCGGATCCGCGGTTGGCCGACGAGTTGCGTACCCTCACCGAGGAGATCGCGGTTCAGACGGGATTGACGTTGCAGGATTGGGAGCGACGAGGCTGGCTGCGGACGGATCTGTCGCGCGAGGCGCTGGTGCAGCGCACCACCATGATGGCCTCGGTCGAGTTGTGGGACCGAGTTGTGCGTGCCGAGGGCCGCAGCCGAGCCGAGTACGTCGAACTCCTGGCAGGCATGCTGCTGGACCTGCTTGCCGACCCCGCCGCGCGCGGAATCGGGACTTTCGACCCGTCTGCTCGGGTCTGCTAGCCCTCTGCGGGGCTGCTGCAACTCAGCAGAATGGACTCAACGGGATCGGATGACGATCCCGATGGCTGCGGTGGCGGCCCGGTGGCCCGTGGTGGGGACGGATCCGGGTCGCCCCGGTCATTTCTGGGCCGACTTTTGCACCGCGATCCACAATTGGCGTGGTTTTGCTCCAGAAATTCGCCGCCTCATAGCGTCTCGGTGACCTTCTTCAAACCACGAGGCGCGTCCGGGTCACCGCCGCGAGCGACCGCCAGGTGCAGCGACAGCTGCTGGAACGGGATGATCTCCAGCAGCGGCGAGAGTTCCTGGCTGACGCCGGTCGGCAGCACCACTCCGGCAGCGGCTGCGGCGACCGCGTCGGCGTCGCCGACACACATGACATCGGCGCCCACTTCGGCCAATCGGGAGATCACCTGCTGCATCGCCTGACCTCCGGCACCGTCGGCGACGATCGCCAGCACCGGCACCTGCGGATCGATCATGGCCAATGGCCCGTGCAACAGATCGGCCCCGGAGAACGCCTGCGCGCCGAGATAGGAGGTCTCCATCAGCTTCAGCGCTGCCTCCCGCGCCGTCGGGTACGAATAGCCACGGGCGGTGGTGACCAGGCGTGAGGCGAACCGATAGCGCTGCGCCAACGCGCGTACGGTGTCGTCGCCGGCGATGAGCTGATCGGCCAGGTCCGGCAGCGCCGCCGCCGAGTCGGGGGAGCCGCCCCGTAGCCGGTCGAAGATCAGGTAGAGCGCGAGCAACTGCGCGGTGTAGGACTTGGTGGCCGCCACCGCCTGTTCCGGGCCGGCCATGACATCGAGGTCCAGCTCGGCTGCTTGGGCCAGTGGCGAACCAGGCTTGTTGGTGATTGCCAGCGTGAGCGCACCCTGCTGCCGGGCCACCTCGAGCGAATGCACCAGGTCCGGGGAACCGCCGGACTGGCTGACGCCGATCATCAGTACGCGGTCGAGGGCCGGTTGGGCGCCGTACGCGGTCATGGTCGACGGCGACACCATGCCGGCCGGCAGCTGGAGGACGATCTCGGTCAGGTACTTGCCGTAAAGGCCGGCATGATCGCTGGTCCCGCGGCCGACGAACAAGATCATTCTGGGGTCGTACTCGGCGATGCGCCGGGCGACCGCGCCGACCTGCTGGCCGCTTTCGGTGAGCTGACGGCGCCAGACATCGGGCTGTTCGGCGATCTCGGCGGACATCAAGGCTCCAGGCCTGACCATGATCGTCGGAATCCCTTCTGTCGGACCGGACCGCGGAGGCTCACCGGTGGCTAAATTGGTATAGACCAACTGTCGGGCACAAGACTGACATGGCCCAATCCCATAGTCAATCTGTCGTCACTCGCTGTTCGCTCCGCGCTCAAGACTCTGCCTTCCTTCGTCGCTCGCGGACGAAGAACGTGTCTGCTCGCTCCTCAGTCCAGGCAGAGCCGCGCTCCGCTCTCGGCCGCTCGCAACGGGATCAGAGGTGGATCTGGACGACGTCCAGGTCGTCCTCGTCCAGCACCAGCCCGGTGTGGTCGACGCGGGCGCGCCAGCAGGAGGCTCGGTACGGCAGCAGCAGCGGATCGGGCGCACGGGCGATGGAGTCGTACAGCGCCGCGACCTCAGCGAGCAGGGCCTGCCGCGATGCGGTGTCCAACTGCGCGGTCGACGGGCGGCGTTCCACCATCGAGACCAGACCTTTGCGAGTGATCGGCACCCAATTGCGGAAGTCGCGCCGGACCAGATCGCTGAAATACGGGCTCTCGGTGACATCGGTCAACGACTCCACGCCGTAGTCACCACGCATGGCCAGGGGGTCGCTCTGCTGCACCAGAGCGGTCAGCCGGCGTACCCACGGCACCGTGTCGTCCCGCGTGTTGTACGCCACGGCCAGGTGCCCGCCCGGCCGGAGCACCCGAGCGATCTCGGAGAGGGCGAGTCCGGGAGCGAATCGGTGGAGATTCTGCGAGGCCGTGACCACGTCGAAGTGACAGGAGAGATAAGGGAGCGATTCGACCTGCCCGGCGACGTGCAGCCTGGTGCCCAGCCGCTGGGAGACGGCGGCGACCGCGTCGACATCACGATCGATGCAGAAGACTTCATGGCCGTCTTCGGCCAGCAACTGAGCGAACGCGCCCGTGCCGGAACCGAGATCGAGGATGCGTCGTCGCGACCCGCCGATCATCCACGCGGGGGCGGCCGCGGGATAGAGGGTTCTCCGAGGCGGGCTCATGAGGGAAACTCTAGTCGTGCCCGACCCACTGACCGATCTGGCGCGGCTGGAGGGCGTGCCGTCCGGCCTCGCTGCTGCCCGTGATGCCGTCGACGTGGTGTTGACCGCGCGCGGTCTGCGTGCGATGTCTGCCGAGCACGTCGCCGCGGCCCTGCTGGCCGGGGCGCGCGCCAGTGCTCAGCTGACCGGTGACGCTCAGCGGTGGATGACCGGTGCGATGCATCTGTCGACCGAGTTGCCGAGGCTTGCCGCGGTGCTCCGGGTGGCGCCCGACCAGGCATTGGCACGAGCGCACACCCTCGCGGCGTACGGGGTGGTGACCGGCGACGAGTTGGGCCGGTGGCGGGAATCGCGCGAGGTCAGGTCGCGGATGGCGGGTCTGACGGAGTTGTTGACGGCGCGTTCCGAGGCGCCGGCCCTGGTCGTTGCCGCCATCGCGCACGCCGAGATCGCGACCGTCGCGCCGTTCGGAACGGCGGATGACCTGGTCGCGCGGGCGGTGGAGCGGATGGTGTTGATCTCGTCGGGCTTCGATCCGCGTGGTGTCATCGTCACCGAGGTCGGGCATCTGCGGCGGCAGGAGGACTACGTACGGCTGCTGGACGGCTATCGCAACGGCAGCGTCCCTGGTGTCCGGGATTGGATTCTGCATGTGGCGCGGGCAGCGGTCGATGGTGCCGAAGCCTCGCCGGTGAGTGCGGCGCGCTGACGGGGTCGGTGGTTGTGAGCTGATTCGGGTGTCGCCGACCGAGCGGCGCGGGCCCAAACGTGACACGACGCCCGGGGCTTCCCAGGCGTCGTGACCAACACGTCAACTCGAGCGACCATGCGTGCACCTGCGGTTTGTTGGCCCGGGCCGTCCCGGGTCGCAACTGCCCAGTTTGGATGGGTGGTCGCCGCGTGGGTACTCGGTTGGCGTGCAGAATCAGGGTTTCGGCCACCAAGGACTACGGAGTGAGGTTCCACTCTCGTCGTACTCACCGGTGTCCGAAGACTGGTTCGTGTGTCCTTTTCTATCGCGAACTGACCGCCTTGAGAACCCCCGTAGATAAGAAGATTCTCAGGTTTTGTACGATTCAACGTCGGGCCCCGTTGGAGTTCTCGGCGAGAGCACTTATCCACAGGCCGAACAGCGTACGAAGCGTTGTCCACAGATCCGCGAGAGGGGCGTACGAAACCGGCCCGACGTACGCATTGTCTAGACGTGGATGCCTATGCTGCCGTGCTCACCGCGGATGACGAACTGCTGGACCGCTTGCTGACCACCCTGGCCGCGGTGGGCCTGGAGCCGCGAGTGCTGTCCGATCCGGGTGCCGTGCGCGCCGTGTGGCGGGAGGCTACGGCGGTCGTGATCGGTGGTGACAAGGCCGAGCGGCTGGCGGCGTTGGGACTGCCTCGACGTGCCGATGTGTTCGTGGCCGGCGAGGATCGTGACAGCGACGAACTGTGCCGATGGTCGGTGCCCTTGGGTGCCGCCGTGGCGGCCCTGCCCTCGGCGGACAGCTGGTTCACCGCGGCGCTGGCCGATGCCACCGGACGCCGGACCGGTGCCGGCCAACTGCTGACCGTCGTGGGCGCGGTCGGTGGGGTGGGGAGTTCGACCTGCGCGGCGGCGCTGGCGGTCACCGCGGCGGCCGATGGCCTGCGGACCGTGCTGGTCGACGGAGATCTGCGCGGTGGTGGTCTGGATCTCTTGTTGGGCGCCGAACATCTCGCTGGTTGGCGCTGGCCTCAGCTTGCGCAGGCGACCGGGCATGTCGGCGACCTCAGCGGTCAGTTGCCCTTCGTCGACGGGATCGATCTGCTGACCGGAGCGCGAGGTGGCCATCCGGTCACGCCGACCGAGATCGGCGCCGAGCAACTGGCCGCGGTGCTGCGGTCCACCACGCGCAGTCATGATCTGACGATCGTCGACCTGCCACGATGGCTCAGCCCTGAGGTCCTGGAGGTGACGAGCCGGGCCGAGCTGACGCTGCTCGTCGTTCGTGCCGACCTGAGAGGACTGGCCGCGGCGCGGGAAGTGGCGGCCTGGCTGCCCGCGGCGGGCACTCAGGTGTTGCTGCGTGGCCGTCGGAGGGGTGGGATGAGCCCGGATCTGGTGGAGGAGAGTCTGGGACTGCCGGTGCTCGCCGGTCTGGTGGACGAGGGCAGCGCTCGGCAGTCCGCTGAACGCGGTGAGCCGCCTGGCCGACTGCGCCGATCGCACCTCGGTCGTGCCTGTCGCGAGATCCTCGTTCAGCTGCCGGCTTTTCGGGGTCGGCCATGAGAGCAGTCGCGGATCCGGCAGACACTGCTGAGCAGGTTGGCGGCCGTGGCGCCGGGGCTCAGGACCTGGAGCCGATCCGGCGGCGACTGGCCGATCTGTCTCGCGCGCACACCCCGGCCGATGTCGCGGATGCGATGCGGGCCGAGGGTCGGTTGGTGACCGACGAGTCCTTGCTCACGGTGGTCGAGACGCTCCGGCGCGAGATGGTCGGTGCCGGACCGCTGACTGGCCTGCTGCGGGAGCCGGGCGTCACCGATGTGTTGGTGAACGGACCGGACCAGGTGTGGGTCGATCGGGGCGATGGACTGGTGCCGGCTGCGGTCCGGTTCGTCGACGACGCACAGGTACGCCGGCTGGCCCAACGTCTGGCGGCGGCCACCGGACGGCGCCTGGACGACAGCTCGCCCTTCGTCGACACCCGGCTTCCCGACGGCACCCGAGTGCACGCAGCGTTGGCCACTCAGGCGATGCCCGGGACCTGTCTTTCCCTGCGGGTGCCGGCCCGCCGCGCCTTCTCCCTGGCCGACTGCGTCGCGACCGGCGCGGTCAGCCCGAGTCTGGCGGCGGTGCTGGCCCGACTGGTGGAGAGCCGAGCCGCCTTTCTGGTGTCCGGTGGCACGGGATCCGGAAAGACCACCTTGCTGGCAGCCCTGTTGGGGTTGGTTTCACCGGCCGAACGGCTGGTGGTGGTCGAAGACTCCCGGGAGCTGAGGCCCGACCACCCGCACGTAGTCAGCCTGGAGGGCCGACCGGCCAACGCTGAGGGCCGAGGGGCCATCACCTTGACCGATCTGGTGCGGCAGTCGTTGCGGATGCGGCCCGATCGGTTGGTCGTCGGCGAGGTTCGAGGCGCGGAGATCTGCGACCTGCTGGCTGCGATGAACACCGGCCACGAAGGTGGCTGCGGCACCGTGCATGCCAATTCCGCCGAGGATGTGCCGGTTCGGCTGGAAGCTCTGGGTGCCCTCGGGAACCTCGGCCGGGCCGCCCTGCACGCGCAGTTGGCTTCGGCGCTGGATGTGGTCGTGCACATTCGCCGTGATCGGGACGGACTGCGGCGGGTCAGTGAGGTGCATGTGCTGGAGCGCGATCCCGGCACCGGCTGGGTTCGGACCGTGCCGGCCATCGACTGCTCAGGACCGCGTACCCGCCGGGGACCGGGCAGTCAGCAGCTGGAGAGGATTCTCGACCGATGAGTACGCATTCGCGGTGGATGCGGCGAAGTCAGCGGTGGTTCCGACCATGATCGGTTTGACGCTGCTCTGCTCAGCGGTCGCCGCCGGGCTGTGGATCGGGCCGGCCGAGCTCGTCCGGGACCGGCTGAACCCATCGGTCGGCCGGCGGCGATGGCGACAGCCGTGGCTTCGTCAGGCTGCGCTCGGTGTTGCCGGTCTGATGGTTGTGGTCGCGGCTGCTCTGATTGCCGGACCTGCCGCGGCCGCGGTGAGCTTCGCGGTGCTGATCGGGCTCGGTGTGGCCGGGCGCCTGCTCGCGTTGGGCCGGCGTACCCGTCACGAGCACGCGGTCCGAGCCGAGGTGGCACAGGCGTGCTCGGTGATCGCCAACCAGGTACGCGTCGGCCGGATCCCGGCTGAGGCCCTCACCCTGGCCGCAACAGACGCGCCGGTGCTCGCCGTGACCGCAAGGGTGCACCGCAACGGCGGCGATGTCGTGGCCGCACTGCTCAGCCAGGCCGGGCAACCGGGGTGCGCGGGATTGCGAGACCTCGCCAGGGCCTGGCAGGTGGGCACTCGAACCGGTGCTCCGATGGCGGAACTGCTGGACCAGGTGGCGCATGCCTTGCGCAGTGACCAGTCCGTCGAACGGACGGTAGCGGCGGAGTTGGCCGGTCCCCGCGCCACCGGCAAGGTGATGGCGGCCCTGCCGCTGTGCGGCATCGGTCTGGGCTATCTGCTGGGCGGCGATCCGGTGGGCTTCCTGGTCGGTGGCCCGGTCGGCTGGGCGTGCCTGGTGCTGGGTGCGAGTCTGGCTGCCGGCGGCGTGTTGTGGATCGAGTGGCTGGCCCGGCAGGTGGGGAGACCGTTATGAGGTGGGACGAACTGTCGGAGGCGATCCGGACCGCTGCCGGAGGCGTGGTGGAGAGCCTGGTCCAGGGCACGGCGGCGGCCGGCGACTGGTTTGCCGAGACCGCCCAGTCGATCACCGGGTGGATGGTGGCCACTGCGGCCCTGATAACCCTGGCGTTGCTCTGGTGGTGGCCGCCGCCGATCGATGCCCGGGTGGCCCGGCGGTCGGACCGGCCGCTACCCGGCTGGTTGCGAGGGCGCCCGGATGCCCCGCCGCTCGCGCGCCGACTGAGCCAGGCCGCGTTGCCGGGTGTTGCCGTCGTCTTCGTATTGCTTCGGGCGGGTCCGGATACTGCCGGTCAGGTCGGTGAAACCCCCGTCGGTCCGATGGTCGCGCTGATGCCGGTGATCGCACTGGCGGGCGGAACGGTGGTCGCGCTGGCCGGAGCGGTCGCGCTGGGCTGGCTGGAACCGGCGGCGACCAAGCGGGCGCGGCAACGCCGGATCGCCGACGCGCCGCAAGCTCTGGATCTGCTGGCGTCCTGCCTTGCCGCGGGACTGCCGGTCCGGGCGGCGTTGCGATCCGTGGTCGAGGTGGTCGACGGACCACTGGGTGACGATCTCGGCCAGGTGCTGCGGCTCACCGATCTCGGCCACGACGATGTTTCGGCCTGGCGGTCGCTGGCCGGTCATCAAGAACTCGGACCCGCGGCTCTCGACCTGGCCCGATCGGTGGAGACCGGCGCGCTGCTCGTCGAGAGCCTGCTGGTGCATGCGGAGGTGGCTCGGGAGGAACGCCGCGGTCAGGTCGAGTCTGCCGCCCGTCGGGTCGGCGTCCGTAGTGTCTTGCCGCTGATGGTGTGCTTCATTCCCTCCTTCCTGCTGATCGGCATCGTGCCGACCGTTGCTTCGGCGGTGCTGAACGCCCTGCACTTCTGACCGCCCTGCACTTCTGACCGCCGCCGTCCGTCGCGCTGGAGACCAGGGCCGCGGACTCGGAGGTTCGCCTGCCGCTGCAGACCGGCACCAAGTGCCGTTCGCCGCACTGGGTGCCAGGGCCGAGGACCGGTGGCGCGAGCGGTCGCCAACGAAGCGTCCTTGTCGCTGCGGCCGATTTTTCGTGCCCAACCCTGTGGCGCGGATCCCTTCCTACCGACTTCGCTGTGACGCATCCGCCGGCGGACCAGATGCTGCCGATCAGGAGCCACAGAACAGCCGATTGAGCCGGCCCTGCACTGTCCACCATCCCGAGCGACCAGATTGCAGTCGGGTCGGACCCGGTGGGGGTGGGTCTCTGGTCGCATTACCACACGACTGTGGGGTGGTCGGCAGAGTTATCCACAGGTCCGGGTGCCACCCGAAGCGTTGTCAACAGATTGCGAAAGACCCCGTACGAAACGACCTCGACGTCCACAGACTCCCTACGCATCCAGGGCGGGTGCAGCTCACCCGATGGTGAGGAAGTAGGAGGTCGAGGAAATGGGTACGACAAGGCTCGAGGTCATCGAGGGCATCGACGTCGGATGCGGCGTGATCGGCGCAAGCGGACGGTCCGGGTGCGGCAGCCTGGAACCGGCGGCGAACACAGCGCTGGTGCCGGTCGACGACGCCGGACTGCCGGCCGAATCGGGAGGCCGGCGCAATCAGCGAGGGATGGTCAGCGCGGAGTGGGCGGTGGGCATCATCGCTGCCATCGGGATCGCCGGTGTGCTGATCGCGGTGGTCACCAACGGCGCCGTGCAGGAGGCGCTGCTGAAGTTCGTGCTGCAGCTGATCCATTCGTTCAGCGGTTATATGACCAACCACTGAGCGATGTCGTCTCGTCCGTACGGCGGCAGCCGACGCGGGGAGCGGGGAATGGTGACGGCCGAACTGGCCGTCGCCACCCTCGCCGCCCTGGTGGTGATGCTGCTGCTCAGCTGGGGCATCTACCTGATGGTCATGCAGGTGCGCTGCATCGATACGGCAGCCGAGGTGGCCAGGCAGGCCGCCCGCGGTGACGATGCGGCGGTGGCCGTGGCCAAGCGGGAGGCTCCGCGTGGCGCCCGGGTCACCGTCACCCGCACTCGCGGGGTCGTCCGGGTGGAGGTCGCCGTGGTGGCCCGACCGTTGGCGCGGAACCTGGTGGCGGTGCCGCTGAAGGCCCGGGCCGAGGTCGTACCGGAGCCGGAGGAGCCGCGGTGATCGCCTCCGGATCTTCAGGAGCAAAACCCACGTGTGCGGTGGATAGCGGTGCAAAAGGCGGGGTGTTGGACGAGCGGGGCAGTGGCACCATGCTGATGGTCGGGGTCTGCGCGGTGGTGATGATGCTGGGCTATGCGGCGATGCTCATCAGCGGGTACGTGATCGCTGCCCATCGGGCCCGGGTGGCGGCCGATCTGGCGGCGCTGAGCGGTGCGACGGTGGCGAGTCTGGGTGGCGATCCCTGTGCCGCGGCCAGGGCGAATGCTGCCGCCCATCGTGCGCAGGTGGTCACCTGCAAGCGGGTGGGCGATCAGATCGACTATGTGGTGACGGTGACCGCCTCGGTGACCGTGACGCTGACTGCTCCCGGGTTGCCGACCACCGTGTCCTCGATCGCGTACGCGGGCTCGGAGGAGGTCCGCTGACTGAGGCGGCTCGGCTCGCACACTCAGGGACTCGAATACTCAGTGGCTCGAATGTCAGTGATCAGCGCTGTGGTCCGGTTCCGCCTCAGACTCCGGCTCAGCCGGCGTCTGATCTGGTTGACCACCGCGCCCCGGGATCACGATGGTGGCGGTGCCGGCGTCCAGGTTGATGTCCACCAGCGGGTCGGCGCCGTCGGTCGGATAGGCGATGTCGAACTGCTGCCGCAACCGCTCTTCGCGCAGGTGCTTCATCCCGGGCTGGAAGATTTCCATGAAACTCATTGCCTTCAGTCTCCTCGCAGCGTCAAGGGAGACTGGCCTCCGTCCCCGGAGCCCCGGCGAGATCGACCGGCGTCATGGACTCGAGCAAGAGCCGACAGGTGAGTTTGTCCAGAGGCCGGGTCGAGCCGCAGCCCGGGGACAAGATGCAGGCCGGACAGCCGTTCTCGCAGGGGCAGTGGGCGATCCGGTCTGCGGCAGCGGCGAACCAGGCATCGGTGTGCTCGTAGGCGCGGGCGGCGTACCCGCAGCCCGGCTGCCGGTCATACACGGTGATGGTGCCGAACTGCTGACCCGAAAGCCCCTGGGATGGATCCTCGGCAAGCCCGGAATGCGATCCGAGGTCGGCAAGATCGCTGATCACGACCATTGGCAGCATCCCCGCCAGCAGGTGTTCCAGGGCGTGCAATCCCGCATCGAGCCGAGCCCGGCTCAGCGACGGAGCCGACTCGGCGACCGTCTCGGTGGCGACGGTGATGGTCACTGCCGTGGTGGTCAGCACCCGCTCCGGTCAATCCAGCGGGGTCGAATCCCAGACCTGCCCGGTCACCTCGTCCCGCCGCAGGTAGCCCTCGACTCTGCTTCGCACCTGCACCGGTCCGTACGCCAGCCGGCCACCCCCGACCGCGTGGTCCCGCTCGGAAGGTCCGGGCCGGACCTCGGTAGTCACCTGTGGCTGAGTCAGATAGCCGGGGCGGTTGGCGCGGACGTAGACCTCGCCGGACTCCTGATCACTCTCACCGCACAGGTACGTGTCTCCTTGATGCAGATAGACCGCGCCCGGATGGACGACCCGGTCGGCGTCGGCGGCGCTGACCGTGCCGAGCACCCGGCCGGTCGGCAGGTCGACGATGTCGAGGGTGCTGCTGTCGGCCGTACGCAGGTTGATCCGGTCGACGGCCCGGTTCGGCGAGGTCCAGTACCAGCCGTCGGGGCGCTTCCGGAGTAGCCCGAGGTCGGTGAGCCGAGCGGTGATCGGCCACGTCCTGGTGCCGAACCACCGTTCGTCGCCGGGGCGTAGCGGCAGTTCCTGGGCTGCGGCGGCGAGCTGCGGTCCGAGCACCGGGGGAGATTCCGGGTTCAGCACCGGCGCCTCGACCGGGAGACCGAACAGCGTCTCCGGGTGGTCCAGCAGATAGCCATCGACGGGATGGGGCCGAGCAATGAGCACGACCTCGGCGGGCCCTCCACGCCGACCGGCGCGGCCGGCCTGCTGCCAGAAGGCGGCTCGCTGACCTGGGTAGCCGCAGAGCACGACCGTGTCGAGCCCGGCGATGTCCACCCCGAGTTCGAGCGCGTTGGTGGCCGCCACGCCGCGGATGGACCCGTCGTTCAGTCCACGTTCGATCGCTCGTCGGTCAGTTGCCAGATATCCGGCGCGATAGGCGACCACCTCGCCGCCACCGGGACCGACGCGCTGCGCCGCGGAGCGGGCGATTTCCTCGGCGAGTCGGCGGGACGGCGCGAAGGTCAGCACCTGGCGGCCATTCCGGATCCGCTCGGCCATCAACTCGCCGGCCGCATCCTCTGCGTTGCTCTCGGCTGCGGCCAGGCTGATCCGCACCGGCCCGCGGGGCGAGCCGTCATCGCTCACCACCAGCAAGGACTCGGCATCAATACCGGTGAGGGCGGCGGCCGCCCGCTCAGGCTCGGCCGTTGTCGCACTCAGCACCACGAAGGCCGGATCGGCACCATAGTGCGCAGCCACCCGCCGCAACCGTCGAAGCACCGCGGCGACCTGGGCGCCGAAGATGCCCCGGTAGCGGTGTGACTCGTCGACCACCACATAGCGCAGCGAGCGCAGGAACGACGCCCAGCGTGCATGGTTCGGCAGCAGCGAGGCGTGCACCAGATCGGGATTGGTCAACACGTGGTGCGCGTGGTCGCGGGCCCAGCGTCGCTCCGCCGGCTCGGTGTCGCCGTCCACGGTGGCCACCCGCCAACCCGGCACGGCGAGTTCGGTGCAGGCCCGGAGCTGATCGTGCGCCAGCGCCTTGGTCGGCGCCAGATAGAGAGAGGTCGCCGGCCGGCGGCGCCACCGAATGCCGCTGCTCGGCTCCGGACCTGCACCGACAGCCGCCGCAGCGAGCGGCAACAGATACGCCAGCGATTTCCCCGATGCCGTACCGGTGGTGAGGACCACGTGTCGGCCGGCCGCCAGCGCGTCGGCGGCAACCGACTGATGAGCCCACAGCCGATCAATGCCGAGGGAGGACTCGACGGCCAGCCGAACCGGCGAATCCCCAGTGAGCCACGACGGCCACGGACCGTGGCGAACCGTCCGCGGCGGCAACTCCCGAACATGGCGGACGTTCAGACCGGGCATGGGCAGACCGGGCATGGGCGCCTCCGACCGCCGCCGATCGGCGACCTGGACTTCGCTCACCCCTTCAGCCTGACACGGCCCACCGACAACCGCCCGGATCGATGACTTCCTGTGTGGTTTTCGTCACGTCGGCGTGGGTGGCAATCGTGCGCGTCGCGTACCGTCGCTGACCTCCTGGCAGCAGACCACTGCCACACCTGGTTAGACTTCGCCGGTCGCCCAGTTGTCTGCGCGACTATCCAGCTGTCTGCAGGAGGACGTTGTATGTCCGGGGTTCCGGTCCTGATGGAAACCATCCCACTCGAAGTCACGCTCTCCGGCTCCAACCTCACCCTGGTTGCCGTAGTCGGAGTCATCGCCGTCATCGCCTTGATCATGGGCGCTCTGTTCCGGCGTGAGGTCATCGCGGCCAGTGACGGCACGGCCAACATGAAGGCCATCGCTCTGGGCGTGCAGGAGGGCGCCAACGCCTACCTGGCACGACAGTTCCGTACCCTCGGCGTCTTCGCGATCGTCGCGTTCGTGTTGCTGCTGGCACTCCCTGTGCACGCCGGTGAGTTCGGCACCTGGACGCTGAAGATCGCCCGCTCGATCGCGTTCCTGGTCGGCGCCCTGTTCTCCGGTCTGATCGGCTATCTCGGCATGTCGCTCGCTGTCCGGGCGAACGTCCGGGTCGCCGCCGCCGCTCGGAGCGAAGGTCGCGACCCGGCGATGCGGATCGCCTTCCGCACCGGCGCCCATGTCGGCATGGCGACCGTCGGCCTCGGTCTGTTCGGCGCCGCGCTCGTGGTGCTGATCTTCCGCGGCGACGCCCCGACGATCCTGGAGGGCTTCGGCTTCGGTGCCGCCATGCTCGCCATGTTCATGCGGGTCGGCGGTGGCATCTTCACCAAGGCCGCCGACGTCGGTGCCGACCTGGTCGGCAAGGTCGAGCAGAACATCCCCGAGGACGATCCCCCCAACGCCGCCCCGATCGCCGACAACCTCGCTGACAACGAGGGCGACTGCGCCGGCATGGCCGCCGACCTGTTCGAGTCGTACGCGGTGACGCTGGTCGCCTCGCTGATCCTCGGCAAGGCCGCCTTCGGCGAGTTCGGCCTGGTCTTCCCGCTGATCGTGCCGGCC
>JASGEZ010000112.1:0-56353 GCA_047605905.1 Microlunatus sp. | reverse complement strand
GCAGGGCGGACCGCCCGCCGACGCCGTGGCGCGCACCGAGCACTACCGCGCCAAGGTCGAACGGTTCGCACAAGCCCAACGCGACGGCATGCTCGACGGCGACCTGCATCCCGCACACCTCGTCTTCGCGCTGATCGCCCTCGCCGCCTGGTGGCAGACCGTGCCACAACTGGCCGAGATGATCACCGGCACCGGGCCCGACGACGAACACGAGCAAGCAGCACGGCGGCACTTCATCGTCGCCGCCGCCCGCCGCATCGCGACACCGACACGGGAACAGCCACCCATCCGCCGAGACCGCCACACCCGGGGCCAGTAGGCTCGCGGTAGTGGGTCCAGCGCCGGCTGAGCCCACCGCGGCTGCGCGTGTACCTCGACGCTACCGGCCGCAACCACACCGCAGCGCTCGATCTGTACGAGTGTTGTCCCGGGAGGGTGCCGCGTTCGGGCACGATCTCGCCCATCTGGAAGTCGCACTCCGCAACGCCTACGACCACGCCCTGACCGAGCACCTGAACCTGCCGACCCACTGGACTGCGGCCAGAACCCAGGTGTTCGCGCCGGTCCTGCGCACACGCACGCGCGGCCCGCACGGCAAGGTCACCGTCGACATCAACGCCAAGCCCCGCGGTGCACTCCGAACCTCGCCGCGATGGTCCGCACCGGCTCACCCGCCTAGCACTCCGAGCAACTCCGATGAGCTTCTGATCGACTCCCCGGCGTTCGTGCCCGAAGAGTGGGCGGTGGTCGCGCAAGCGAGCGTCGATCGGCTTTCGTGTTTGCCACGAGCACCACTACGGCGGGTGGATTTATCTCAGCCTACCCGCCGTCTTCGTACGTCTGTACGGGGTCATGTCGTGGTCGGACCCTGGGTCCTTGATCTGTAACCGCCCCACGCGTAAGGCGTGATCGGGCTGTCGATGGAGTCGTCGCGGGTTCCTGGATCGAGGGACGAAGTGTTCGGCGATGAGGTGCCGAGGGTGGAGCGGTATCGGGTGGGGCTGGTGCCGACGAGGGCGGCGAAACGGGCGCGGAGGTTGGGGGCGGAGCCGAGCCCGGACTCGTTGGCGACTCGGTCGATCGACCAGTCGGTTGTTTCCAGGAGCCGTTGGGCGCGGCGGACGCGTGCCCGCGTGAGCCAGCTGCCGGGTGTGCTGTTGAGTTCCTCGGCGAATCGCCGATTCAGCGTGCGGGTGCTGGTGGCGGCGGCTCGGGCGATATCCGTGACCGTCACGGGCTGGTGGGCGTGTTCCTCGATCCATTCCAGGGTCGCGGTCAGGCCGATGGCCCCGAGGTCGTCGTCGCGGATGTACTGCGCTTGGTCGCCGTCCCGGGTCAGGGGGACGACGGCGGTGCGGGCTGCTTCTGCCGCGATCGCTCCGCCATGGTCGCGGGCGATCATGTGCAGGCACAGGTCGATGCCGGCGGCGGCGCCGGCTGAGCAGAGAATCTGGCCGTTGTCGACGAACAGGGCAGCTGGGTCGACGTCCACTTCCGGGTGACGGGAGGCGAGCAGGGAGGCCGCCTGCCAGTGGGTCGTGGCGCGGAGCCCGTCGAGGAGCCCGGTGGCAGCGAGATCGAGGGCGCCGACGCAGATCGATGCGATCCGCGCGCCCCGGCTCGCCGCTACGTGAAGCGCTTTCACCACATGCGGGTTGAGCGGAGTACTGGGGTCGGCGCGGCCGGGAACGATCACCGTGTCGGCCTCGACCAGACGATCGAGCCTGTGCGGGACTGAGAGGGACATGGGGCCGGCCCTGACGGTGCGGCGCGGGCCGGCAATGAAGACGTCGTAAGCGTGCCCCCCGAGGGCATCCCGGGTGCGGCCGAACACTTCGATCGGTGTCGAAAGGTCGAAGACGATCACCCCGTCCAGCGCGAGCACTGCCACGGTGTGCACGCCGTCAGAGTATCCGAACCGGTGGCGAGATCGTAGCGGTAATAGGCTGATCCGCCACTCGTGGGGCCGGCTCGAGGTCCGTACCGTTTGTCGGGCCCGGCTACGGAAGGGAGCCTCGTGCTTGCACAGATCGTCCTGTTCGACGGATTCGACCCGCTCGACGTCATCGGCCCTTTCGAGGTGCTCAGCGCCGGCTCCGACGCGGTCGGCGGCGCGCTCGAGGTCCGGCTCGTGGGGATCGAGGCCACCGGACCGGTCACCAGCGGCACGCGAGGGCTGCAGCTGACTGCCAGTGGCGTGCTTCGACCGGACGTCCCCGGCTTCGTGATCGTTCCCGGAGCATCCGGGCCCGTCGAGGGCGATCCCGACGAGGTGGACACGATCCCGGTGCGGATCGCGCGGTTGGCCGAGACCGCACTGCCGGATCTGATCCGAGCCGCGTTCGCCGCACCGGACACCCTGGTGGCGACGGTCTGTGGGGGGTCTCTTGCCCTCGCGATGGCCGGCCTCCTGGAGGGGAGGACCGCCGTCACGCACCGGCTTGGCAACGATCTGTTGGAGGCGACCGGGACGCGGGTGGTGAGTGCACGAGTCGTCGACGACGGTGACCTCGTCACCTCCGGCGGCGTGACCTCCGGTCTGGACCTCGCCCTCCACCTCCTGGAACGTCACTACGGGCCCCGTATCGCTCACGCCGTCGAGCGGCTCTTCGAGTACGAGCGCCGCGGCACCGTCTGGCGCGCGACCGGCGCGGACCCGATCCCTGTCTGACTTCGAAGGACACCCCGACATGACCAAGCTCCCGGGCCGCTGGGCCCTGACGATACGCAGCCCGATCGGCAGCATCCAGGCCGAGATGACCTTCACGATCGACGGCGGCATCATCGACGGCACAGCCACAGGAAAGGGCGAGATCGTCGAGCTCCGCAACATCCGAACCGAACAGACCCCGTCCGGCGAACACGTCACCTGGAGCCAGTCGATCACCAAGCCCATGCGCATGAACCTCGACTTCGACGTCACCATCCGCGACGACGAGCTGAACGGCCACTCCCGCGCCGGCAGGCTCCCACGCTCCACGGTGACCGGCAGACGCGTCAGCGACTGAAGGAGCCTCTGACCTCGTGCCCTGGTTCTGGCGCCAGCAAGACGCCGGAGCATGGCCGCTCGGCGATACGTAAACCTCGTCGGGTGCGCGGGCTTGAGCAGACAGGCCCAATCAGTTAGCTGCTGGATCATCCCCGACATCGGTGGTTCAGCCAGCAGCTTGTTGCGGCCGCCCCGATCCTCGCCCACGTGCGGGGTCGGGGCGGACCTCAGCGAGCAGTTCGATCCCCTTGGGCGAGAACCCGGGTGAGCGCGGACAGAGCCGCATCGTCCTCAGCCATCGCGCCAATCCAGGCCCGTCGGCTAGCCCTGGACCGTCTCGGCATACGCGGCTTCCGTGAGGCTGTAGCGGGCTCGGCGTCCACGACCCGCATCCTCCTTGGTGAGGATGCCGGCAGCCACCAGCTTCTTCAGCCGGTCGGCGAGGATGTTCGAGGCAATGCCCTCGATCGATCCGGTGAGCAACTCCCGGAAGTAACGGCGGTCGCCGAACACCATGTCGCGCAGCACCAGGAACGACCACTGGTCACCGAGCGCCTCGACCGCGGCATTGATGGCGCACCCTGATCGTGGATTCACCCGACCTCCTCAGCATCCCGATTTGGCCGTCGGTCCGCCCGTGCCTGCCAGCGGTGATCGCGGTATTCGATCCGGATCGGATAGTCGAATGCCTCACTGACCAGTCGGGTGGTGAGCACGTCGTGGACCCGACCGGCGGCGAGCACTCGACCTTCTTTGATCAGCATCGCGTGGGTCGTGGTCTCGGGCAGTTCCTCCAAGTGGTGGGTGACCAGGATCGACGCCAGCTCGGGGTGCGAGCGGTGCAGGTGGTCGACCGTCTCGAGGAACTGTTCGCGGGCCGCGACATCCAAGCCCGTCGACGGCTCGTCGAGCAGCAACAATGGCGGATCGGGCAGCAGGGCTCGGGCGATGAGCGTCCGCCCGCGTTCGCCCTGGGACATCGTCGGCCAGGTCGCACCGTCCAGCGCATCGAGGCCCAGCATCTCGATCAGATAGTCGGTCCGGGCCGCCACCTCGGGCACCGGCTGCCAGCGGTTCATCAGCTCGATCGTTCCGGTCGCCCCGGTGAGCACGACCTGCCGTACGGTGAGCGGCGAGCGCAGCGGATGGCGCGGATTGACGTGACCGATGGACTCGCGCAGCTTGCGGATCTCGACCCGGCCGAGCTCGTGTCCGAGGACGTGGACGACACCTCGGGTCGGGTGCTTCTCGGCACCGCACATGCTCAGGATGGTGCTCTTGCCTGCGCCATTCGGACCGATCAGTGCCCAGCGCTCGCCTGCGCGGACGCTGAGATTGATGCCGGTCAGGATCTGCCGGGCTTCGCGAACGAAATCCACGCTGTCCATCCGCAGGATCTCCGGTGCGGTTCCGGCCGTGGCGCTCGGAGTGGGACCGTCAGCCACACTCATGCGCCGACCCGCGGAAGCGCGCCAGAGGCATACTGCTGGAGCCGCCGTACGCGTTCTCCGCCGGCAGCCTGATCCCGCAGCAGATCGCGCCAGGAGTAGATCAGGACTCCGTCGGCTCCGGACAGGTCGACTCCCTGGAGTGCGCGCAGCCAGTCCTCGGCGGTGATCTCCCGCTTCCGCCGGCCGGGGTCGTAGATCGCGTCCAGATACTCGGCACCGGCCTGCAGGTCGGCGAGGATCGGCAGCCCGCTCATCTCTCGCGCCTCCCGGATCCGTTCGGGTATCCACGTCAGCGGATCCCGTTTCTGGATCTGGAAGTAGAACATCAGCTCGATGACATCGATCACCTCACTGAGCTGGGTCAGATCCTGGCCGAGCACCTCACGCGACGCGGCGCCGAAGTCGTGCTCCCCTAGGCCGAAGCCGTTCAGCATCAGCCTGGTCCCGGGGTGGACGGATTCGACCGCCTCCTTCACCCGTGCGGCCACCTCGACGAGCCAGCCCGTCTTCCACGCAACCCAGGCAGCATGGTGGTTCGCCAGGATCTCCCGGGCAGCTTGTCCCGGCTCCCGAGTTGCCACCTCGATGCCCGTCGCATCGGCGAATGCCCGCAGTGACCGCGGATCGAATCCGAACTCGGCGATGTCGCGGCGTCTCGTGCCGGTGAAGTCCGGAGCATCTGGCAGCCAGAGCTCCCAGAAGCCCGGAAAGCGGAAGAACGAGAGGAACAGGCCATCCGGCTTCGTTGTCTCCACCGCCCGGCAGACCTTGTCGATCTTGCGTTCCAGGTAGTCGGGGTCGGTCGGGTTGATGCCGCGATACCAGCCGAACGGCTCGGCTTCTCGTCCCCATTGGTCGATTCCGCGCAACTCGGGATGAGCCGCGTACTCCTCCGGGTCGAAGAAGAACGCCGTGGTCTGGTAGACGGTGAGGTCGTTCTCACGCAGCGTCTGCGTCCACTGATAGTCGTCATAGCCGGTGAGCGGCGGCGCCTGATCAACCGCACTGGTCGGCAACGGATCGATCAGGTTCTGGGCCAGCACCGTGTTGATCCCCTGCGACTTCATCGTCTGCGCCGCATCGGCCATCGACATGGCGAAGTCGTTGGCCCACTCCCAGCCGTACGCCTTCACTCCGACGACCGGATCGTCCATGGTTCCTCTTTCCCAGCACCAGCTTCATGACTGCCAACCCAGGTTCAGCAGCATATTCAGGCTGGGGCGGCGAGAATCGCCGCGACCGCGAGCAGCACCCCGTGGACGAGCCCCGACGCCACGATGCTGCGGCCTACCCTCTTTTCAATCTGTCGCTTTCCCGGCCGGGTCGCTCCGGATCTGCGACGCTGGCATCTGATCGGCAAGACCTCGTAGGCTGTCGCGCCGTACGTCGCCGAGCAAAGCCCAGGAAGGAGGCACGGAGAATGGGTCGATCTGGCAGGTCCGAGGCCGCCGACACCGTGTCGTCCGACGCCCCGCCGAAAGCCGGGTGGGTGCTCGCGGCCCTGTTGTTCGCGGCCGTGGTGTGCAACATCAACACCGTCGCCGCCGGCATCGCGGTGCCGGCGATCGGAAGCCATTTCGACGCCTCGCAGACCTCTCTCAACCTCGTCGCCCTCGCCACGGGTCTCGGCCTGTCGATCTCGGTGCTCTACCTCGGGTCGGTCGCCGACCGGTACGGACGCAAACAGATCCTGCTGGCCGGAGTGGCCTTCACCGTGGTCGCGAGCGTCCTCTCCAGCCTGGCCTGGTCGGTGGCGGCGCTCATCGTCGCGCAGGTGCTCGTCGGGCTCGCCGGTGGCATGGCGTTCCCGACCACGCTCTCCCTCATCACCGCACTCTGGTCAGCCGGCCCACGACGTACGAGTGTGATCGCACTCTGGTCGAGCGTGTCCAGCATGGCGGCGATCGCCGGCGCCATCCTCGCCGGAGCCGTCCTCACCCTTGCCTCCTGGCAGTGGGTGTTCGTGCTGAGCGTTCCGGTCGCCGTTGCCGCTTTCGTACTGGTGCTGCTGTTCGTGCCATCGCACGTCGCCGAGTCCAGCGACCCGGTCGACCATGTCGGCGGTCTGCTCTCTGCGGCCGGGCTCGGCAGCCTGGTGCTGGGGGTCAGCATCGTGTTGGCCCCCGGCGGCGCTCTGCGGGGCGGTTTGCTGCTGGTGCTGGCCGTGGTGCTGCTGGCAGCGTTCGGCTGGCGCCAGGCGCACACCCGCTTCCCGTTGTTCGACCTCCGGGTGGCCAGGCAACGCCTCTTCTGGCTGCCGGCCGTCGGCGGCCTGATCGCCGTCGGCACCTTGAGCGGGGCGCTGTTCGTGGGTGAACAGTTCATGCAGAGCGTAATGGGCTACGACCCGTTGCTGGCCGGGCTGGCGGTGATCCCTGCGGCCGGCAGCCTGCTGATCGCGGCACCGCTGTCGGCCAGGGCTGTCGGCACCCTCGGCACCCGCGCCACGATGCTGATCGGCTACGGGTTTCTGCTGGTCGCGATGCTCAGCATGATGTTCTGGCGCGAGCACTCGCCGTACCCGCTGGTGGGCTTCGGCTTCTTCGTGATCGGCATCGGTGTCACCTTCGTGATGACCGCCTCCCGCCGTGCGCTGACCAGCAGTACGCCGGTGCAACGCGCGGGCATGGCTTCGGCCACCTCGGACCTGCAGAGCGACCTCGGCGGTGCCGTGATGCAGGCCCTGCTCGGCGCCGTGCTCGCGAGCGGCTTCACGGCCGCCATCTCAGCGAAGATCTCGGCGAGCCCCGAGGCCGGCACGGTCAGCGACCAGGTGACCCACGCCCTACAGTCCTCGTTTCCCTCTGCCGTGCAGGTGGCGCAGCACTATCCCCGCTACACCGACGAGATCCTGGAGGCCGCCCGCGCCAGCCTGCTGGACGGCTCTCTGATGGCGTTCCTGATCGGAACCGTCGTCATCCTGGCCGGAGCCATCGCAGTCCGGATGGGTCTGCCGAACCGAGAGCAGGAACTGCTCCTCTCCGGCGATTCCTCATCAACGGACACCTCGTCAACGGACACCTCGGCGCCGGAGTCCTCGGCGCCGACGGTGGCCGAGGACTAAACGCGCCGGGAGCGCATCGCCTTGAGCTGCTTCACCGAGGGATCGGAAGCCAGCGCCTGATACTGATCCGATCCCAGCGGGACCAACGCCACCCTGCCCTGGCTGTCATGGTGGATGCCCCAGCCGTACCGCTTGCCGAGCGGCGAGGCCCGCAGACAGGCTTGGTCCTTGGCGAAGAACGCCTCCCGCGCCGATGCCTTTCCTTCGTCGGGAACCTCGTTGCGAAGGGCATGGACCTCGAACAGGACGTCGTCGCTGGTGAGTTCGTACGGGTGCTCGGCGAGGAGCGCGTACTGGAGGGTGGCCACCGTGGGCCGCTTGCCGCCGGGCGGTTCCTCGGCAGACGTGACAGGACAATCCTCGGCAACCTGGATGAACGTACCGACATAGTTCGTGCTTCCCATGAGAGCCAGTCTCGCGATCACGACCGACGTTCGATAGAAAAAAGGCGACAACCTGGAGACGGGAGCCCATGGTCGACACGCCCACTCACGGAGCAGAACGCCCGATGGACCCGGCCGAGCGATCCGGGGTCCTGCATCCAGATCGGTTGGCCCGCTATTCGGCAGGCTGGATCTCCCCGGCCCCCGAGGTGTCCTCGGTGGTCGACCGCTACTGGCACGTGTCCTGGTCACTCGAGGACCCGGAGTCGCTGGATCAGCGAATCATCGATCTGCCGGCGGTCACCCTCACTGTTCAGGCCGGGGACGTGCCGGCGCCACTGATGGCGACCGGCGTGCAGGACCGTGCGTGGCGTCGCACCATCTATGGCACCGGCCAGGTGTTCGCGATCCGGCTGCGACCAGCCGCTTTGGCGGTGCTCGGCGACCTGATGCCCTCGTCACTGGCGAACAGTTCCGTATCGTTGACGACGGAGCTGGACGCGCGGCTGCACTCGCTCATGCAGGAGATCACGGCTGTCGCATCGCCGGGCGATCGAGCGCGTACGGCTGACCGCGCCATCGCCCAGCGGATGATCGAGCGCCCACCGACGAACGCGGGCTTGCTCGCCAACGATGTCCTCGAGGAGCTGCGGGCGCGCGTTCACAGCCAGACCGGCACCACCCTCACCCAGCGCTTCCATCGCAGCGAACGCACCATCCAGCGGGCACTCGCCGAGACCCTCGGGCACGGTCCGAAGTGGATCAGTCGCCGGATCCGGCTCCAGGAGGTCGCGCTGGCGTTGAGCACCAGAACCGACGACGATCTCGCCGCCATCGCCGCCGACCTCGGATACACCGATCACTCACATCTCACCCGCGACTTTCCGCGCGGTCGCCGGCATGACTCCGGACGCGTACCGGCGTGCTGTTCAGCGCCTCCTGCGCCCCTAGGCTGCCTCGCCGAGTACGGTGCGGCGTGCCCAGGCCCGCTCAAGGTGCGCGCAACTCGCCGATCTGCCGGGGCTGAACTTGCCGATTTGCGGTCCCCAACTCGCCGATTTGCGGGATTCGATCTGCCGGACGACAGCGTGCATCTCGTCCTTGTGCGTGTATTGCTACGAGATGATCGTGTGCGCCCGTACCGGGAAGGTGCCCATGCCGGCGATCCTGGGCGGAACGGCGGAGAACCTGAATCCACTCCTGGGCAGGGCCGCCAGGTTGCAGAGATGCTCGACGACCGGGATGCCTGCGGCGAGCAACACCGAGTGCGCCGGCCTGGTCCCGCCGGTTGTGTCGTCGATGTTGAGCGAGTCGATGCCGACGAGCGCCGCTCCACAATCGCGAAGATGGAGAACGGCGTCCTCGGTCACGTAGGGATGGCCGGCGAAGTAGGCGTCGGTGCCCCAATGGCGATCCCAGCCCGTGTGAATCAGGACCGCACGGCCGCCGCAGTCGATCCCTTCGAACTGCTCCCGGTCGATGGCTCGGCCCGCCGCGGGGTCAACTCGTACGACGACGCCGGGCAGGTTCGCGAGGCGCTCGAGCGGGAGCTGCGCAAGATCGGCACCATCGCCGTATCGATGGAAAGGCGTATCCACGTACGTGCCGGTGTTCGCGACCAGCTCGATGCGGCCGATCTGAAACTCGGTCCCCTCGGCGTAGGTCGCGCGAGAGGCGGTGCGCGAAAGATGATCGCTGATCGTCGGCCCCGGCAGACCCGGGTAGGTGATCATGCCGTGCTCGATGGTGTGACTGAGATCGACCACCGTCATTGTCGTCACTCCTTGCGGAACACGGCCGTTTTCGCGCCGCTGGGCTCAGAAGATGGTCGAGGATCACTCCGATCCTCGATCGAGTGGTGCGCGAATGCTGCTTCGCGACAATCGAAACAGCATCAGCGCACCTGTCGATTTCGTACGTGGGTTCAGACGCGAATCACCGTCGGTCCGCCGACCTCCTCGATGATGTCGAAATCGTCGTCCTGGGTGACCACGTCCATGTTGTTGGCCAAGGCAACAGCGGCAATCCACAAGTCGTTCACCTTGGCACGACGGCCTTCTTCGGTGAGCCTGACCCGCAGCTCGGCCCAGCGTCGAGCAGCCTCGACCGTCACCGGTAGCGCCTCGACGGCGGACGTAGCCTCGAGCGTGGTCAGTCGTCGCGACCGGGTGGCCGTGTCGGGCGCAGCAAGCACCCCGGCATGCAGCTCCGCGATCGTCACGACACTGACGGTCGTCTGCTCAGGCAGCCGTTCGGTCTCCAGTCTGCGCCCTCTCTCCCGTGCGATCAGGACGCTCGTGTCGAGGACGGCGGGACGCTCGCTCATAGCGGTTCGAGATCGTCGGTCGTGTCACCGGCCAGGGCATCGAGATCTCGCGTCAGCCCAGGATCAGCCTGATGTGTCGCGATCAGGTCCAACAGCTCGCTGCGAGTGAAGAACTGCGGCTTCGCTGATCGCACCGGCCCCAGCTGCGCTACCGGCTTCCCATTGACCGTGATCGTCACCGGAGTGCCGTCGCAGACCTGGCGCAGCACTTCTGCAGTGTGATTCCGCAGGTCCCGCGAGGCAACGGTAGTCATGTGCGCAACTGTAGCAGTCTCGCCACAGAACCTCACTACCGTCGTTCTCGCTACACGGGATGGCTGGATCGGACTGATACAGAAACGTCTTATAGAAGACGTCGGATCTGTATCGTAGAAGTTGCAATATTTGTACACTAGTTTCGTGTCCTACCTCCCGCGGATCGTTGATCGACAGCTCGACCGGTTGTTGGCCGGGCTGCCTGCCGTCGCGTTGGAAGGGCCGAAAGCCGTCGGCAAGACTGTGACCGCGCGGCGCCGGGTCGCCACCGAGGTCTCCCTGGACGATGACGCCGAGGTGACACTCATGCGTGACGATCCCCAGCGCCTTGACCGTCTCACGAAACCGGTACTGATCGATGAGTGGCAGCACTATCCCCCGGTCTGGGACAGGGTGCGGCACAGCGTCGACGCGGGTGTGACGCCGGGCTCGTACCTCCTCGCCGGATCGAGCTTCCCACAGGAGGCGCCCCGGCATTCCGGGGCGGGTCGCCTGGTCACCGTACGAATGCGGCCTCTCAGCCTTGCGGAACGACAGATCGCAAGTCCGACCGTCTCTTTGCGTGATCTCTTCACCGGCCAGGCACAGATTTCGGGAGAGTGCTCACTCAGCCTCGACAACTACACCGATGAGATCACCGCCTCGGGGTTTCCGGCGATCAGATCACTACCGCCCGACGTACGTCCAGACATCCTCGACGACTATCTGACCGCCGTGGTGGATCGAGACTTTGCAGAAGCCGGACGGCCGGTACGGCGACCGCAGACCTTGAGGTCCTGGTTGACGGCCTACGCGGCGGCGACATCCACAACCGCGGCGTACAGTGCGATCCTCGACGCCGCGACCCCCGGGCTTCCCGACAAGCCGAGTCGATCGACCATCGTGGCCTACCGTGAGATCTTGCAGCGAATGTGGTTGCTCGAGGAGCTACCCACCTGGACCGGCTCTCGCAACCTTCTGACCGCCCTCGGCCAGTCACCCAAGCATCATCTGGCCGACCCGGCGTTGGCCGCACGGCTCCTCGGTGTCACGTCCGGGTCGCTGCTGAGGAAGCCTGATCCGGGTTCGGTATCCATCCCCCGGGACGGCACCTTGCTCGGTGCGTTGTTCGAGAGTCTCGTCACTTTGTCGGTGCGTGTGTACGCCGATCCGCTCCGGGCGTCCGTCAGCCACCTCAGGACGCAGCGGGGCGACCACGAGGTGGACCTGATCGTCACCGGCGACGACGGTGCCGTCCTTGCTCTGGAGGTGAAGCTCGGTGCGGTGCCGGAGGACCGCGACGTACGCCATCTGCTCTGGCTTCGCGATCGCCTGGGCGATGACCTCGCCGATGCAGCCGTCATCACGACCGGCACCACGGCATACCGGCGTCCGGACGGGGTTGCCGTCATCCCCGCGGGCCTACTGGGGCCGTGATCAGAACTCCGGGAGTCGGGTGGCTGGGTATGTCCTACCGACGAGCCCGCTACCGGCCTGGGTGCAAGATGTCGATGCCGAGCGATCGGGCGGCATCGGCCAAACGATGGTCGTAGGTGAGCATCGCGTCGGCATCGAGCCGGATCGCCGCCTGCAGATGAAGGGCGTCCAATGTGCGCAGATGCCGCATCGGCAGCAGGCCGGCCTGACGATAGACCGGGCGGTCAAGGTCAGCGAGGCTGACGTGATCGAGCGCCTTCGTCACCTCGGCCTGGTCGAGACGCTCCCGGACCGCGAGACGCCGGAGTTCTGTCTCGAGGAGATCGCTGGACACCAGCGGATCCTGATTCGCGCCCAGCCAATCCTCCAGCGCGGCGCTCTCCGGGGAATCGACGAGCATCTTGCCAAGCACCGACGTATCGACGTAGACACTCACAGCCGATCCTCACGCAACTCGTCGAGCATCTCCGCTGTCGACCGATTCCGCTGGACCCGCTTGATCGACGACCAGTCACCAACCCGCTTGGCGGGCCGGGAGATCCGCAGCCCTGGCGCCGGGGCGTCCACCGGCACCAGCCGTGCCACCGGAACGCCGTCATTGGTGATGACGAACGACTCGCCCGCCACGACCCGGCGCAATACCTCACCCGACTGGTTGCGAAGGGCACGTTGAGCAAGCGTTTCTTCTGACATATGACAACCGTAGCACGCGTGCTACGGTTGTCCGAGTCTTCATCCACTCCAGTAGGCGTTCACGGTCAGGCGCGCACCAACCACGTGGTGGGCAACGCACCGACGTTCGGGCTGATCGCGGTAGACTGCGCCGACACGTTCAACCGGACCCCGAAACCCAGTCTGGCCTGGCTGGGCACCGTCGCCGCCGGCAACGTAGACCTCATAGACTGAGCTTGCTGCTCCGGCGGACGACCAGCTCGGGGGTGAACCGGACACTGCGATGCTCGTGCCCGCTGTTGTCGTCCGCAGCCGCGATCTCGTCGAACAGCAGTTCTGCCGCCCGGCGCCCGAGGGCCTCCCGGGGCTGGCGAATCGAGGACAGAGGTACGGCCGCCGACGCCGCGAAGGAGATGTCGTCGTAGCCGATGATCGCCACGTCCTGAGGGATCCGGAGCCCCTGGGTGACAAAGCCCTGGAGCAGACCGATGGCCAGCAGATCGTTGGTGGCGAACACCCCGGTTGGCCGGTCGAGCGCCGGCAGGGCGACGATCTGCTCTGCGGCAGCAACGCCGGCCGCGGCGTCCATCGCCTCGGTCGTGATCGTCACCACCTGAACCGGATCGCCCTGCTGGGCCCGCGCGATGTCGACACCGAGCCGCCGATCGCGAACCTGCTGCAGACTCGCCGGTCCGCCGACGACGGCAATCGCGCGGTGGCCCTGGGCGATCAGGTGCTCCGCGGCGAGCCGGCCGCCCTCGACGTCGTCGACCGAGACCGAGCAATAGCCGGAGCCGTCCCCGGCGCGATCCACGATCACCACCGGGATGTTCCGATAGCGCAACTGGGCCACCCGATCGTTCATGGCTTCGACGGGGGTGTAGAGGATGCCTCGGACCCGCTGTTGCTCGAACAGCAGCAGCTGCTCGCCCTCCCTGCTCGGCTCCGATCTGCTGTTGCCGATCTGCAGTGTGTAGCCGTGCTGGTAGACCGCCGTCTCGGCGCCCGCCAGGACATCGGCGAAGAACGGGTTGCTGATGTCCATCACCACCATCCCGATGGACCTGCTGCGCCCGGCCCGCAGCTGCCGAGCCGACTCGTTGGGCACCCAGCCGAGCTTGGTGATCGCCACCTCGACCTTGGTCCGGGTCGCCTCGCTGACCAGCTGCGGGGAGTTGACGACATTGGACACGGTGCCGAGTGACACTCCGGCGAGCGCGGCGACGTCCTTCATGCTCACGGAAGCCGCGCGCGCCACACCGTCCCCCATCGCGATCAAGTCATCGGTTCGTCGAACGCTGATCCTAACCGAGCGCTGAAACGTGCCAATCCCTCGGGACCACCAGGCATGGCGACCCTTCCGCCGGCAAGCCCTATCCCTTCACCGAACCGGCCGCCATCCCCTCGACGATCTTGCGGTTGAAGAAGATGAACATGATCAGCGGCGGGATCGTGACCAGCAGGATGGTGGCGAACAACAGGTTGTACTGCGTCGTGAACTGACTCTGGAAGCTGAGCAGCGTCAGCTGAATGGTCGCGTTCTGGGTGCCGGGCAGGAAGTACAGCGGGTTCTGGAAGTCGTTGTAGACGAACACCGTCTGAAGGATGATCACGGTGACCATCACCGACCGCAGCACCGGGAAGACGACCCGGAAGAAGATCTGGACCGGATTCGCGCCGTCGACCAACGCTGCCTCGTCCAGCTCACGCGGAACCCCGGCGATGAACGCCCGGAACAGCAGGATGCAGAACGGCAGACCGTACGCGACCTCGATCAGGATGAGACCGGGCATCGTCTTGAACAGCCCGACCCCCTGCAGAACCCAGATCGTCGGCACGATCGCCGGCGGCACGATCAGACCGGTCAGCACCAGACCGTTGATCAAGCCGCTGAGCCGACCAGACCTTCGCTGCCAGACATAGGCGACCATCGCACTCAAGAAGACGAGCAGCGTCACGCTGGCCACCGTCAGGATCACGCTGTTGATGAACGCGATGATCATCAGGTAGTCGCGCGCCGCGAACGCCTCGCCCAAGTTCTGGAACAGGACGAAGTTCTTCGGCCAGGAGAACTCGAGCAGATTTGCCTCTGCCCGGTCCTTGCTCGCCGTGACGAAGATGAACGCGAACGGCACCAGGAAGAAGATTGCCGAGACCAGGATCGATACGACGCCGACGATGACACCGCGTGTGTTCTTCTTCATCAGGAGTCCTCTCCGCGGTTCAGCCACCGGGTGAGCGGCACGACGATGACGGTCACCAGCACGAACAGGACCACGCTGCCGGCGGTCGACAGGCCGTAGAAGCCGGCCTGGTACTGCTTGTAGATCACCGAGGCGATCACGTCCGAGGCGAAGCCAGGACCACCTTTGGTCATCGACCAGATCAGGTCGAACGATCGCAACCCCCCGATCAGGGACAGCGTGATCACCGATGCGGTGGCCGGTCGAGCGAGCGGGAGCATGATGTTGCGGAACACGTCCCACTTGCTGGCGCCGTCGACCTCTGCCGCCTCGTAGTACTCACCCGGGATCGAGACCAAACCGGCGATGTAGATGACCGTGGCCAGACCGACGCCCTTCCAGACGTCGACCAGAGCTACCGACAACAGCGCCAGGCTCGGGTTGGTCAGCCACCCGGGACCGTCGACCCCGGCACCTGCCAACACCTTGTTGATCAGGCCCTTCTCGGGATCCATCAGCACGGTGAAGGTGAGACCGATGCCGATGGCGCTGACCAGGACCGGGAAGAAGACCACCGAGCGCAGATAGCCACGGGCGATGATCTTGGAGGTCAGCAGCAGCGCCAGTGCCATGCCCAGAACCACTTTGAGACCGGAGGTCAGCACGGCGTAGATCAAGGTGTTGCGCAGGCCGATGACCAGAGCCTGCTCCTGGAAGAAGGTCTGGTAGTTCTTCAGACCGATCCAATGCGAGGTGAACAAGTCCCAGCGGGTGAACGAGAAGTAGAACGAGAAGACGGTCGGGACAAGGAAGAAGACGGTGTAGATCACTGCCGGGATCAGCAGGAACCACAGTGGGTACGGGCCTGGCCGCTTCCGGCCGGACCTCGAAGTGCCCGTCGCGGTAGCTGTCCCACGAGCTGCCTCGGCACCGTTCCGTGTGCTCGCCATCGCGAAGCCTTTCGTGTCGGTCCCGCCACCAACCCCCGGAGCTGGCCGGGAGTTGGTGGCAGAACGGGTCAGCGGTGACCGACAGGTCCTTGGTGTCAGTCCCAGCCCGGCAGACCCAGTTGCTGGGCCTGCTTCTTGACGTCGGCGTCGTACAACGCCGCCGCCTTCTCCGCGCTCTCCTGGCCGGTGCCGACCTGGATGCAGATCTGCTCGAGGTTCGGGCCCTTGATCGGGGACTTGAACTCGAGCGCCGGGCTGGCCTTGCCGGCGTCGATGTAGGCCTGGGTGTCCTTGGCCACCTGGGATACGTCGGACGGGAGCTTGCATGCCTTGGAGAGGAACGGACCCTGCGGCGGATTGCCGGTGATGGCGGCGTCACATCCCTCCTGGGTCGCGGCGAACGCCACGAACTTCTTCGCCGCTTCGAGCTTGTCGCCCTCCACGGACTTCGGGATGTAGAGCGCCGAGGTTCCCGGCCAGATCGTCAGGCCGTTGGTTGCCGCGTCGTCACCGGGCAGCGCGAAGAACCCGACGTCGTTGGCCTTGCCCGGAGCGACATTGTCGATGTTGCTGGCCGCGCCACCCAGCTGCGGATAGTGCGCCGCCTGACCGGTAGCCACCGCCTTGATGCCGTCGTTCAGCTTCGCCGAGGCGTAATCGGAGTTGAGGTAGCCCGCGTCCTTGACCTCTTGGATGTGCTGGAAGCCGGCCAGGGCTGCCGGCGTGTCGGCATAGTGCGCCTTGTTCGCGGTGTAGTCGGCCGCGAAGTTCGGGGTCTTGGCCTCGACATTGTGGTAGTCGCCGAGCACGAACAGTTGCGAGGTCCAGGTCTCGCCGTACGTCTGCTCGACCGGGTCGACTCCGCCGGCTTCCTTGATCTTCTTGTTGTTCGCCATGAACTCGTCCCAGGTCGTCGGCACCTTCAGACCGAGCTTCTTGTAAACCGGGATGTTGTAGAGCACACCGCCTCCGAACGCGGTGCCGAGCGGAGCACCGTAGAGCTTGCCGTCGGTTCCCTTGGACGAGTTCGCGAAGTTCTCGTCCAACTGATCGGCCCAGGATTCACCGTCGAGCGCGACCAGATTCTGCTCGGGCTTGATGGCCTGCAGCAGTGAGCCGTTGTTGTAGGAGAAGACCTCGGCCATGTCACCGGTCGACAGCTTGGTCTTGACCAGATTGTCGCCCTCGGAGCCACCGGGGCGAGTGTCCGTCTTCACGGTGATGGTCGGATTCGCCTTCTGGAACGCCGCGATGAGTGCCTTGGCGCTGGCTACCTCCGTGTCGGTGGAACCGGACAGGAACGTGATGGTGGTCGAGCCTCCACCGTCGTCGTCGGAACTGCTGCCGAGGCTGCCGGGACTGCAGCCCGTGAAGACCAGAGCGGCCGACGCCGCCAACGCGCCGACTGCCGTCAGCCGGCGCGCCACAGGATGAGATCGCATGGGACCCTCCAGGTCGAAGTGAGTCTGGCGAGAAGCAGCTGGGCCGGTTCGGCCGATTCGGCATCATCGCCTTGATCGTTTCAATGAAAGTAGCGGACAAATTGAAACGCGTCAACCCATCGTTTCAGCAACCTCGTCCTGCCGCTAGGCTGACTCCCGACCTGGTCAGGACCGGGCGTCATCGAGTGCGTGAGGGGATTGGGGATGAAGCCGACGAACCCGCGGATCCAAGACGTCGCCCGCCGCGCCGGCGTTGCCACTGGAACCGTTTCAAATGTCCTCAACAATCCGCACAAGGTGGCGGAGTCGACCCGGGTCCGGGTCGAGCAGGCCATCGACGAGCTCGGCTTCGTCCGCAACAACGCGGCCCGTACGCTCGTGTCGGGGCGCAGTGACACGGTGGGCATGGTGCTGATCGACCTCGGCAACTCGCTGTTCGTCGACATCGCGCGCGGTGCCGAAGCCGCCGCTGCCGAGGCGGGCTTCCATCTGCTGATCGCCAACACCGATCTGGACAGCCTCCGGCAGGAGTCCTACGTCAGCCGCTTCGAGGAGGCCCGGGTCGCCGGCATCATCCTCGCTCCGCTCGACGGACCCCTCGATGCGCTCCGCGCGGTTCACCGACGAGGGGTGCCAGCGATCCTGGTCAACGCGCCCGACGCGCACCCGGATCTGTGCTGCGTGATGGTGGACGAGGAGCACGGTGGCTTCCTGGCTGCCCAGCACATGATCGATCAGGGGGCCCGCCGGCTGGTGTATCTCGCGGCCCGACCCGGCCTGTCCGCCATCGCCCGCCGGCGACGCGGCATCGAGCGGGCGGCAGCGGCCGCCGGCGTGGAGCTCGAATTCGTCCGAGCCAAGGACTTCTCCATCGTCGCCGGCCGGGAGTCGGGTCTGCAGATCCTGAGCGACCCGGCGGTGGACGCCGTCATCTGTCCCTCCGATCTCACCGCCATCGGCGTCATCCAGGCTGCGGCCAACCTCGGTCTCAGCGTGCCGGGCGACGTCCTCGTCACCGGCTACGACAACAACCACTTCGCTGCCGAGACCCGCGTACCGGTGTCCACCATCAGCCAGCCCGGCCACGAGATGGGCCGGCTGGCGATGGGGCTGCTGCTCGAAGAGTTGCGGGATCCGAACCACGTGCACCGCACCGTCAGCACCCGGCCGGAGCTGATCGTCCGGCAGAGCACCGTGGCGGAGTGACCCGGTAGCTCAGATCAGAACTCGTGCCGGCCGGCTCCCACGACGAGTTCGTCTCGTCCGGGAAGCCGGACCACCGCCTCGACCCCGGCCGGGATGTCGAGCTGCGCCGTCAGCACGTCGTCCTGATAGGCCCACGACACCGCCAGGTGACCGTGCCGGGTCTCCAGCGATGCCTTGGACCAGGTGATGCCACCGCCGGGTTGCGGTGCGATCAGCACCCGTGCATAGCCCGGCTCCAGGGGGGCGAGACCACCGATGGTTCGATGCATCCAGTCGATGACCGCGCCCAGCGCGTAGTGATTGAAACTGGTCATCTGACCGGGATTGATGGTGCCGTCCGGCAGCATCGAGTCCCAGCGCTCCCAGATCGTGGTGGCACCCATGGTGACCGGATAGAGCCAGGACGGGCACTCGGTCTGCAACAACAGCCGGTATGCCTCCTCGAGGTGACCGGTCATGGTCAGGGCGTCGGTGACGAACGGCGTGCCGGCGAAGCCGGTCTGGATGTGGTGTCCGCCCTCGGCGACCAGGGTGGCGAGCCGGTCACCGGCCCGCTGCCGTAGTGGCTCGTCCAGCAGACCGAAGACCAGCGCCAGGGCATAGCAGGTGACCGCGTCACTGGTGATGGTGCCATCCGCAGCCACGTAGTGATCGTGGAAGACCTCACGAGTCCGCTCGGCCAGAGCGCTGAACTGCGCGGCCTCGTCGTCACGTCCGAGCAACCGAGCAACCTCGGCGACCAGGCCGGCCGAGCGGTACAGACAAGCGGTGGCGACCACCCCGCTGTCGGCCTTCGCCTCGTTGGGTCGCTCGGGCGGCGCGGTCGGGTCGAGCCAGTCGCCGAACTGGAACCCGGTGTCCCACAGCCCGGTCGGCGACAGCAGGCTCTGCACCCGGCGTACGTGGGCGACCATCGAGTCGAACTGATCGGCCAGCACCCCGAGATCGCCGTAGGCCTGCCACAACGCCCAGGGCACCCAGACCGCGGCATCGCTCCACACGGCGGTGGTCTCCTGCGGGGGAAGGTCCCCCGATCGGCCGACCAGCTTGAGCGCGTCCGGGACGACGTAGGCAACCATGCCGTCGGCTGCCTGCTGCTCCGCGGACAGATCGAGCAGCCAGTCGCGGACGAACCCGTCGACGTCGAACAGATAGGCCGCCGATGGGGCGTAGACCGCGATGTCACCGGTCCAGCCGAGCCGCTCGTCCCGCTGCGGGCAGTCGGTCGGCACGTCGAGGAAGTTGCCCCTGGTCGCCCACACGGCATTGGTGTGGAGTTGGTTGAGCAGTGCGTCCGAACAGGAGAACTCCCCGATCCGACGCAGCTCGGAGCCCACCACGACCGCCGTCACCGCAGTGGGATCGAACTCACCCGGCCAGCCGTCGATCTCGGCGTACCGGAATCCGTGGAAGGTCAGGGTCGGTTCGAAGACATCGTCGCCACCGCTGAGGATGAACCGGTCCGTCGCAGCAGCTGTACGCAGCGGCCGGACACCGAGTTCGTCGTGCTCCAGCACCTCCGCGTGCCGGACCACGATCTCGGCGCCGCGAGGACCCGTGACGCGCAGGCGGAGCCAGCCGACGAGGTTCTGCCCGAAGTCGACCAGTGTCTTGCCGGACGGCGCGGTCCAGGACGTGACCACCGGCAGCTCCATGAGGCGCCGGACCGGCGGTCCGACGTAGGGCGTCAGCACCGAGAGGTCGAAGGCGGCCTCGTGCACAGCGCCCCACTCATCCGACGCGAACCCCGGGGACTGCCAGTCTCCCGGGGTACACCGGGCGTCGATCGTCTGGCCGTCGTAGAGATCGTTGACCAGCACGTCCGACGGACCGGCCGACCAGGATCCGTCCGTCACCACCAGTTGGCGGTGGCCGTCGGCGAAGGTGATCTCCAACTGAGCGAAGGCGGCCAGCTCGGAGCCGTACAACCCCCGGGCTTCGAGCCAGGTGAGCTTGCCGCGATACCAGCCGTTGCCGAGCGCCAGACCGAGAACGCTTGTCGGCGTCAGCAACTGCGTGACGTCCCATTCGCAATAGCGCAGCCGCCACTGGTAGCTCGACCACCCCGGGCTCAGCACGTCGGCCGACACCGGGACACCGTTGATCGTCGCTTCGACGATGCCGTGCGCGGTGGCGAAGAGGACAGCGTGGGCAACCTCGCCGTGGCCCTGCTCGAGCTCGAACTCGCGCCGCAGCAAAGGGGCGCCGGCGAAGTCGTCGTCGGGCACGATCCACGCGGCAGACCATTCGGGCATATCACTCCTAGGCAATCGATTGAAGCGCTGCAATGAAACGATTAACGATCGTAGCCAGGGCGACCCGAGCCCTGTCAACCAGGTGGCAGCGTTTTGAGTTCGCCCGTTGCATTGCGCCAACCGGTGGTCTACGATCCGATGGTCTGAAACGTCTCAAATCCTCCCTCAGGAGCCTGTTGTGCCCACCTTCACCGAGATCTCCGATCAGCTGGCAGCCCAGGCCATCGAGCTTCCCTCCTGGGCCTTCGGGAACTCCGGGACTCGGTTCAAAGTGTTCGGCAGTCCGGGGACGCCGCGATCGGTTCAGGAGAAGCTCGCCGACGCTGCCGAGGTCCACCGGCTCACCGGACTCGCTCCCACCGTCGCGCTGCACATCCCCTGGGACAAGGTCGACGACTACGCGACCCTCCGCCGCTATGCCGCCGATCTCGGCGTCGCCCTGGGGACGATCAACTCCAACACCTTCCAGGACGACATCTACAAGTTCGGCAGTCTGACCCACGTCGACGAGTCGGTGCGGCGTAGAGCGATCGAGCACCACCTCGACTGTATCGAGATCATGCATCAGACCGGGTCGCGCGATCTGAAGATCTGGCTGGCCGACGGCACCAACTACCCCGGTCAGGGCGATATTCGCGGGCGGCAGGACCGGCTGGCCGACAGCCTGGCTCAGATATATGCCCGGCTGGCTGCCGACCAGCGGCTGGTGCTGGAGTACAAGTTCTTCGAGCCGGCGTTCTACCACACCGATGTGCCGGACTGGGGCACCGCGTACGCCCAGGTGGCCGCGCTGGGCGAGCGGGCGATGGTCTGCCTCGACACCGGTCATCATGCGCCGGGCACCAACATCGAGTTCATCGTCGCCCAGCTGCTGCGGCTCGGAAAGCTCGGCTCGTTCGACTTCAACTCACGCTTCTATGCCGACGACGACCTGATCGTCGGGGCAGCAGACCCGTTCCAGCTGTTCCGGATCCTCTCCGAAGTGGTGCGTGGTGGTGGCTTCGGCCCTGACTCGCCGGTTGCGTTCATGCTCGACCAATGCCACAACGTCGAGGAGAAGATCCCCGGACAGATCCGTTCCGTGCTCAACGTGCAGGAGATGACCGCGCGGGCACTGCTGATCGACCGGGAAGCGTTGGAGGCCGCGCAAGCGGCCGGCGACGTCCTCGGCGCGAACGGAGTCCTGATGGATGCGTTCTACACCGACGTCCGTTCCGATCTGGCCGACTGGCGCGAGGAGCGCGGGCTGCCGCGCGACCCGATGCGGGCCTACGCCGAGTCTGGCTACCAGCACACGATCAACGCCGAGCGGGTCGGCGGCACCCAGGCCGGCTGGGGCGCCTGAATCCGCCGGCCCGCACCAACTCCACCCCGTCTCTGCCCAAGGAACCGATCATGACCAACCCCGCTGTCGCCGAGATCCCCACCGTCGCCGAACTGGTCGCCCGGTCGAACCGGCTGGGTGCGGACCCGAAGAACACCAACTTCGCGGGCGGGAACACGTCCGCCAAGGGCACCGCCGTCGATCCGGTGACCGGGGAGTCGGTCGAATTGGTCTGGGTCAAGGGTTCCGGTGGTGATCTGGGCACCCTCACCGAGTCGGGGCTGGCAGTGCTGCGGCTGGATCGGATGCGCCGGCTCGTCGATGTCTACCCGGGCATCGAGCGGGAGGACGAGATGGTCGCCGCGTTCGACTACTGCCTGCATGGCAAGGGTGGTGCCGCGCCGAGCATCGACACCGCCATGCACGGCCTGGTTGATGCGGCTCATGTCGACCACCTGCATCCGGACTCGGGGATCGCCATCGCGACCGCAGCCGACGGGGAGCAGCTGACCCGGAAGATCTTCGGCGACAAGGTCGTCTGGGTGCCGTGGCGACGGCCGGGATTCCAGCTGGGCTTGGACATCGCCGCCATCAAGAAGGCCAATCCGCAGTCGGTCGGCTGCATCCTCGGCGGTCACGGGATCACCGCCTGGGGGAACACCAGCGAGGAGGCCGAGGCGAACTCGCTGTGGATCATCGACACCGCCGCCGCCTACCTCGCCGAGAACTCTGAAGCCGAGCCGTTCGGGCCACCACTGGACGGGTACAGCCCGCTACCGGAAGCGGAGCGGCACGCCAAGGCCGCCGCGTTGGCGGCGACGCTGCGCTCGATCGCGTCGGCGGACGCGCCGATGGTCGGGCACTACAACGACGACGAGCGGGTGCTGGCGTTCCTGGCCTCGTCCGAGCACCCCCGGCTCGCCGCACTGGGCACTTCCTGCCCGGACCACTTCCTGCGAACCAAGGTGAAGCCACTGGTGCTGGACCTTCCCGCGGAGGCGAGTGTCGAGGACTCGATCGCCCGGTTGAAGGAGCTGCACGAGGCCTATCGGGCCGACTACCAGGGCTACTACGACCGCAACGCCACCGCCGACTCCCCCGCGATCCGTGGTGCCGATCCGGCGATCATCCTGATTCCCGGCGTGGGCATGTTCTCGTACGGGAAGAACAAGCAGACCGCTCGCGTGGCCGGCGAGTTCTATCTGAACGCGATCAACGTGATGCGCGGCGCCGAAGGTGTCTCGACCTACGCGCCGATCGACGAGGCGGAGAAGTTCCGGATCGAGTACTGGGCGCTGGAGGAGGCGAAACTGGCCCGGATGCCGAAGCCGAAGCCGCTGGCCACCCGGATCGCATTGGTCAGCGGAGCTGCCTCCGGCATCGGCAAGGCCATCGCCACCCGGCTCGCCGCCGAAGGTGCCTGCGTCGTGATCGCCGATCTGGACGCGGAGAAGGCCCAGGCCGCAGCCGCCGAGATCGCCACCGCCGCCGGCGCTGGGGGTGGTGTGCACAGCAGCGACGTGGCGATCGGGATTGCCGCGAACGTGACCGACGAAGCCGCTGTCCAAGCGGCAGTCGATGCCGCCGTGTTGGCGTTCGGCGGTCTCGACATCGTGGTCAACAACGCCGGGCTGTCACTGTCCAAGTCACTGCTCGACACCACGGTCGCGGACTGGGATCTGCAGCACGAGGTGATGGCCAAGGGCTCGTTCCTGGTTGCCAGGGCGGCCGCGAAGGTCCTGATAGAGCAGCAGTTGGGCGGCGACATCATCTACATCTCGAGCAAGAACTCGGTCTTCGCCGGCCCGAACAACATCGCCTATTCCGCGGCCAAGGCCGACCAGGCCCACCAGGTCCGGCTGCTGGCCGCCGAACTCGGCGAGCACGGGGTCAAGGTGAACGGCATCAACCCCGACGGTGTCGTCCGAGGCTCGGGGATCTTCGCCGGTGGCTGGGGGGCGAAGCGCGCCGCCGTCTACGGTGTGCCGGAGGAGGAGCTCGGCGCCTACTACGCCCAGCGCACCCTCCTCAAACGCGAGGTCCTCCCCGAGCACATCGCCAACGCCGCCTTCGTCCTCTGCACCTCGGACATGTCGCACACCACCGGACTGCACATCCCGGTCGACGCCGGGGTCGCGGCCGCGTTCCTGCGATGACATCGCCGCAGGCGGGTGTCTTCGCCGCCGTCGACATCGGGGCGTCGAGTGGACGGGTGGTCGCCGGGATCGCCGGTGAGGATCGGCTCGAGCTGGACATCGTCCACCGATTCCCGAACGGCGCGCGGACGATCGACGGGCGGCTGCGTTGGGACCTGACCGGTCTGTTCGAGCAGGTGCTGACGGGACTGTCCGCACTGGCCGAGCGCTACCCGGACGTGACCAGCATCGGCATCGACACCTGGGCCGTCGACTACGGCCTGGTCGACGACCACGGCCAGCTGCTGGCCGAGCCGGTCGCCTATCGCGACGAGCGCACCAACTCCGTGATCGAGGACGTACACCAGTTGATCGGACCGCAGCGGCTGTACGAGATCAGCGGCCTGCAGTTCCTGCCGTTCAACACCGTCTATCAACTGGCCGCCGAACAGCGAGGCCCGTTGTGGCCTCGCGCGGCGCGGGCGCTGTTGCTGCCGGATCTGCTCGGCTATTGGCTGACCGGCCAGCAGCGCACCGAGATCACCAATGCCTCGACCACCGGGCTGCTCGACGCCACCACCCGCCAGTGGGCACGCAAGATCTTCGATGCGCTGGCCATCCCTGGCGACTTGTTCCCGCCCCTGATCGAGCCCGGTGAGGCTCTGGGCCCGATCCGGGCTGACATCGCCGAACGCACCGGATTGTCGGGTTCGGTGTCGGTCGTCGCCGTCGGGTCGCACGACACCGCCTCGGCGGTCGCGGCGGTGCCGATGCCTGCCGCGGGTGCCGCCTACATCTCTTCGGGCACCTGGTCGCTGGTCGGGGTCGAACTCGACCGGCCGGTCCTCTCCGAGGCCAGTCGAGCCGCCAACTTCACCAACGAAGGCGGTGTGGACGGCCGGGTCCGCTACCTGCACAACGTGATGGGACTCTGGCTGCTCAGTGAGTCGATCCGGTCCTGGAACGAGGATGGCCGTTCGATCGACCTCACTCGGCTACTTGCCGAGGCCGCAGCGCTGCCGGGTCCGATCGCCCTCTTCGACACCGCCGATCCGAGCCTGCTGCCACCGGGCGACATGCCTGCGCGCATTGCCGCGCTGGTCGGCGATCCGGTCCCCCGTTCTCCGGTCGAGGTCACGCGCAGCATCTGCGAGAGCCTTGCGATGGCGTACGCCGGCACATTGGACGACGCCGAACGACTGAGTGGCCGGCCGATCGAGGTGGTCCACGTCGTCGGCGGCGGCAGCCAGAACGCGCTGCTCAACCAGCTGACTGCCGACCGTTCCGGCCGACCTGTGCTGGCCGGTCCGGTCGAGGCCACCGCCATCGGGAACATCCTTGTTCAGGCCCGGACCGCCGGACTGGTGGGCGACAGTCTCGAGGATCTCCGGCAGTTGGTCGCCAAGACTTTCCCGTCGGCTCCCTTCTCACCGCTCGCGTAGGCGTTGCCGAGCGAGAAAGGCGTGAGAGACCCGATCCGGTCCTCGTGGCGGACCGTATGATCGGCGCGGCTTCGGCCGCCCGCGCGCTGTCGCGCATGCACACCCCTCGACGGTGTCGATCCCTTCCCCACAACACCTTGGAGGCCCTTCGCATGACGGTGCCCACAACCGTCACCGACCGGAATCGATACCGGCCCGACCCCTCGGTGCTCGCCGCTGTGAAGAATCCCCGCATCCTCACCCGCGAGGTCCTCGCCGGCCTCGTCGTCGCGCTCGCCCTGATCCCGGAGGCGATCTCGTTCGCCATCATCGCCGGGGTCGACCCGAAGGTCGGTCTGTTCTCGTCGTTCATCATGGCGATCACGATCGCCTTCGTCGGCGGCAGACCGGCGATGATCACTGCGGCGACCGGCGCTGTCGCACTCGTCGTCGCTCCGGTCGTTCGTGATCACGGCCTGGACTACCTCATCGCCACGGTGCTCCTTGCCGGCGTGTTCCAGATCGTGCTCGCCGTGTTCGGGGTCGCGAAGCTGATGCGGTTCATCCCACGCAGCGTCATGGTCGGCTTCGTCAACGCCCTGGCAATCCTCATCTTCACGGCTCAGCTGCCGCACCTTATCGGCGTACCTTGGATCGTCTATCCCCTCGTCGCACTCGGTCTGCTGGTCATGGTCTTCATGCCGAAGCTCACGAAGGCGATCCCGGCCCCGCTCATCTCGATCGTTCTGGTCACCGTCATCGTGGTCACTTTCGCCGTCACGGTGCCGACCGTCGGCGACGAAGGCGAACTTCCGAGGAGCCTGCCGGAGCTGTTCGTCCCGAATGTGCCGCTGACCTGGGAGACGCTGACGATCATTGCCCCGTACGCCCTTGCCGTTGCGCTCGTGGGGCTGATGGAGTCGCTGATGACGGCCAAGCTCGTCGACGATGTCACCGATACGCACTCCAACAAGACCCGTGAGTCCTGGGGGCAGGGCGTCGCCAACATCGTTTCGGGTCTGTTCGGAGGCATGGGCGGCTGCGCGATGATCGGCCAGACCATGATCAACGTGAAGGTCTCGGGCGCGCGTACCCGCATCTCCACGTTCCTCGCCGGGTTCTTCCTGTTGATCCTCATCGTCGTGCTCGGCGACGTCGTGGCAGTCATCCCGATGGCCGCGCTCGTCGCGGTGATGATCATGGTGTCGGTCGGCACCTTCGACTGGCACTCCGTCAAGCCGTCCACCCTCCGCCGGATGCCGAAGAGCGAGACGACGGTCATGGTCGTCACCGTTGCCGTCGTCGTGGCGACTCACAACCTGGCGATCGGAGTCGTGGTCGGAGTGTTCGTCGCCAGCGTGATGTTCGTACGCCGTGTCGCACATCTGATCAGCGTCGAGCGCGTACTCGTCCAGGAGGCCGACGGCGAGACCGTCCGCTACACCGTCGACGGACAGCTGCTGTTCGCATCCAGCAATGACCTCACGACCCAGTTCGAGTACGCCGAAGATCCCGGACGGGTGGTCATCGATCTCACGAGGTCACACATCTGGGACGCCTCGACGGTCGCTGCCCTAGACGCGATAGTGACGAAGTACGAACAACACGGCAAGACGGTGGAGATCGTCGGGATGAACGACTACACGACCACGTTCCATTCCCGCCTCTCCGGAAGCCTCGGAGCCGGGCAGTAGCACGACGGCAGTTCTGGAACTCAAGGGCCGGTGGTTCTGGAGTTCAAGGCATGGCAGTTCTGGAGTACGTGCGTAGTATGCAGTTGTGAGCGAGCCCGGCGACCTGGTATCTCGACGGATCTACGACGTCGCTCTGGAGCGTCTGCACGAAAGTCCGGTCGTCCTCCTGGAGGGTCCCCGAGCCGTCGGTAAGTCGACCCTGCTCAGACAGCTGGCCGACCAACTTGGTGCCCGACTATTGGACTTGGACGATCCGGACACCCGCTCAGCAGTCAATCGCGATCCCACAACAATGATCGGCAGCGATCCTGTGGTCCTGATCGACGAATATCAGCACGCGCCAGTCGTTCTCGATGCCATCAAGGCACGTCTGAACACCTCGAGCAGACCGGGCCAGTTCGTCCTCACCGGGTCTGCTCGACACGAGGCACTTCCACGAGCCGCCCAGGCATTGACAGGGCGACTTCAGCGACTGCCGATCCTCCCGCTGGCCCAGACCGAGCTGGAAGGCACACGACCAGATCTGGTTCACCGCCTCCTGGTCGGGACGTCCGAGACCGTTGCCGCCGCCCCCTCCAGCACGAGTCGGGAGGAGTACATCAAACGCGTCGCGCGTGGTGGGTTCCCGATCGCCCTGGCTGCAGCGACCGACCGCGCGCGTTGGAGGTGGATAGACGACTACGTACGACTCACACTCGAACGTGATGTCCGAGAGCTGTCGAAGGTACG
Source organism: Microlunatus sp. (assembly GCA_047605905.1). Taxonomy (GTDB): domain Bacteria; phylum Actinomycetota; class Actinomycetes; order Propionibacteriales; family Propionibacteriaceae; genus Microlunatus. Next base: position 28,458 of record JASGEZ010000112.1, on the reverse strand, counting down.
CCAAGCACACACCCTGCCGCTGATCCTCGAGCGAGCAGCCGGACAGACAGCCCAGATTCTCAACGTGGCCCGCATGTCCGAGCTGACGGGGATCGACGCCAAAACTGCGCGCGATTACCTGAGACTGCTCGAAGCCGTTTTCCTGCTACAGATCGTTCCAGCCTGGGACAGGACCCTGACGAAGCGCACGAACGCGCGCCCAAAGGTTCATATGCTCGACACGGGTGTCTCCACGCGACTACTACGTCTCACTCCCGAGAAACTGGCGCGACGCGAACCCACGGCCATGACCGAGTTCGGTCACGCACTTGAGACGTTCGTGGTGGACGAGTTACTCAAGGAAGTCAGCTGGACGGAAGAGATCGCGGGATTCGGACACTGGCGCACTCGAGATGACCTGGAAGTCGATCTTGTCCTCGAGACTGAGGACGGTGGGGTGATCGCGTTCGAGGTGAAGGCACAGGCCCGGGTAACAGGCAACGACTTCGCCGGTCTGCGCAAGCTGAGGGATCTCCTCAAGGACACCTTCATTGCCGGAGTGGCCCTCTACACAGGAGCACGGAGCTACACCTACGAGGACCGTTTGCATGTCATGCCGATCGATCGCCTGTGGCGCGAGTAGCCCTTGAAACGTAGCGCTATTGCCCGGACGTAGGACCTCATACGGGCGGGTTCAGGAGTCGAATCCCATGCCGACGGCGTCCAGTGCTTTCAGCAGCAAGTTGCGCCGGCCCTGACGGCGGTCGGCCTGGTGCATCGACCAGTCGGTGAGCCGGATCCCTAACCAGGCCAAGGGTTCCGGCGGGAACGGGATCGGTCGCTCACGGACCATCGCCAGCTCGGTGCGCTCGGTGGGGGTGCCACCGAGCAGATCGAGCATCACATCGGCGGCGAAGCGAGAGGCGCCGACACCCAACCCGGTGAAGCCGGCCGCGTACGCGATCCGGTTCTTGCGGGCCAGACCGAAGAATGCGCAGAACCGCGAGCAGGTGTCGATCGCACCGGCCCACCGGTGCGTGACGGCAATGCCCTCCAACTGCGGGAAGGTGGTGAGCAGATGGCTCGCCAGTTTCGCGTACGTCTCCGGCCGCTCCTCGTACGCGGATCGGACCTTGCGACCCCAGTGGTAGACGGCGTCGTAGCCACCGAAGACGATCCGGTCGTCGCCGGTGAGCCGGTAGTAGTGGAAGTGGTTGGCGAGATCGGCGACACCCTGCCGTCCCTGCCAGCCGATCGCAGCGCGTTGTTCAGCGGTGAGCGGTTCCGTGACCAGCACATGGTCGTAGACCGGCACGGTCTGTAGCCGATTGCGCTTCAGCAGCGACGGGAACACATTGGTCGCCAGCACGACGTGGTCAGCGCGTACCTCACCCGCGGCGGTGCGGACGACCACTCCCTCACCGACTCGCCCCTCCCCGATCCGCCCGTCGTCGACCGCTTCGACCGGTGACCACTCGAAGATCTGTACCCCGAGATCGACCGCCACCCGGGCGAGTTCGAGCGCCAGTTTTCCGGGATGGACCAGTGCGGTGTCGTCCCGGTCCCAGGCCCCGGCCAGGTAGGTCGGCGAATGCACCAGTTCCCTGGTCGCCGCCTCATCGAGGAAGCCCGGTTCATCGGTCAGCCAGGCGACCTGATGCGGCTCGGTCGCCACCGACAAGGTGCCGGTGCGCTCGAACTCGACGTCCATCCCGTACCTGGCGACCGCCGCCTCGATGTCGTCGAGATTCTGCCGGCCTAACCGCTCGAGCTGGTCGTATTCCTCCGGCCAACGTGACCGGCCGTTCTCCTCGCCATGGGTCAGGCTGGCCTCGCAGAAGCCGCCATTGCGTCCAGAAGCAGCCCAGCCCACGTCGCAGGCCTCGACCACGATCACGGTCCGCCCCGGATCGCGTTCCTTGGCCCGGATCGCGGTCCACAACCCGGTGTAGCCGGCACCGACGATCACCAGATCGGCGGCATGCGAACCCGTCAACTCGGGATGACTCGGCCTGGGCAGACCGTCCAGCCAGAAGATCGCAGGCCGCGAGCCGGCCAGTGCCCTGGTCACCAGCGCCGGATCCGGCGCCAAGCGTTCGAAGACAGTCGAGCCTGGACGCGGTGGCTCGGTCATGACGTCACCATAGTCAGTGTTCCCAGAGAGTCGAGATCGGCAGTGCCCAGAGGCGGTCACCGAAGGGCACCGAGCGGGTTCCAGTGTGGAGAAGGACGCCAGCCCTGAAACGCGTGCCGAGCTTTTCTCGAAGGAACTCCAATCCACGGAAGTCACCGCCACGCGGGTTGGAGGATGCTTTCACCTCTACTCCGACGATCTCCCGTCGGCGGTCCTCCAGGACGATGTCGACCTCGCGGCCGTGGTTGTCGCGGAAGTGGCTCAGCCTGAAATCTCTTGCGGACCACGCGCGCTGTTTGCTGAGTTCCCCGAGTACGAAACCCTCGACGAACCCGCCTGCCAGGGTTGCGGACACGTCGTGTTCAAGACGATCGGCATCAACGCTCGCCAGGTAGGCGGCAAGACCAGTGTCGCTCAGACTGACCTTCGGAATCGCAACAGCACGGCTGGCGACGTTGTTCGACCAGCCTGGCACGACCCGAACCAGGTACACGGATCGGAGCGTGTTCAGGTACGTCGGCAGGGATCGTTCGGGGATGTCGATCTCACGGCCAACACGAGCAGCAACGAACTCACCAGAGTTGCGTCCAGCGATCAGCTGCAGCAGCGGTTCCAGCCGATCCGGGTGGGCGATCCCGGTGATGTCGGCAGTGTCCTTCGACAACACTCGGTCGACGTAGTTGCTGAGCCTGCGAGAGCGTGTGCGCCCGGTGCTGCCGCGCATCCCCGGGAAGGCTGGAGAGACGGCCAACTCCAGGTAATCGCGACGGGTGTGGCTGTCCCGATCGTCAGGGGTTCCATTCTTGTTGAGTGTCCAAGCGAATGCCGCGAAATCCTCCACCGTTCCGCTGATCTCGCCCTGGCTGAGGCCGTCGAGCGGGATCGTTTCGGCGCGCCCAGCGAGCGATTCCTGCGAACCACGCAACGTCAGGAGATCCGCTGATCCTGTGATGAGGAATCGGCCAGGCCGACGATCACGGTCGACATTCGCCTTGAGGGCTGTCATGAGTTCCGGCACTCGCTGAACCTCGTCGATGGCCAGGATGCCTTTCGGATACTGAGCGACGAACGTGTCAGGGTCCCGAGCTGCCCCTTCTCGATCTGCGGCGTTGTCGAGGTTGACCACTCGTGCGTCGCGGCCGGCAAGGAGTTGCCCCATGAGCGTGCTCTTGCCCACCTGCCTTGCGCCACTGATCACGGTGATCGGCGTATCGGCCAGCGTCTCCTCAGCCAGGTCCGCAACGTGGCGTCGGATGAGACCTTCTGCCATGCGATCAGCGTACGTCATCGCTGCGGATCCGCCGGGCCTTGGTCGCGGATTCGCCGGACATCTGTCGCGGATTCGCCGGGGCATCGCTGCGGATTCGCCAGGCACTCGACGATCCACTCGGATCTGTGGGCAGAATGGCGGCGAACGGAAGGCACCCGGCCCAGGGAGAGGACGGCGGCGATGGAGCAGCCAACGGGACCGCTGTCGGGCCTTCTGGTCGCCGACTTCTCCCGGGTTCTCGCCGGCCCGTACGCGACGATGCTGCTCGCCGATCTCGGTGCCGAGGTGATCAAGGTCGAGAGCCCGCGCGGTGACGACACCCGCGCGACGACCCACGATTCGGTCCCTGCGGACCGATCAATACCGTCGCCGACGGCATCGCCTTCGCCGAGCAGCTCGGTCTGGAACCGGTGGTGGAGACCCGGGCCGGGGAGGGATCGACGGAGCGGATCGTCCGCGGTGTGCGGAATCCGATTGGGTTCTCGGCGACACCGCCGTCCTACCGATTGCCACCACCACAGCTGGGCGAGCACGACCACCAGATCCGGGCCTGGCTCGCGGGTCGCGCCTGACACGGTCTCGGTAGTCGACTCGCTTCCTCGGTAGTCGCTACGGATGTCGAACCAGTGCCCCGACCGCTGCACTGGATGGGTCATCACATCGCCCATCGACAAGGAGAACAGCGATGTTTCGTACCACTGCTGCCGCAGCCTCGGTGCTCGGCTCTGCCGCTATCGCGGCCATGGCCCTCGCTGCCGGGCCGTCGGCCGCGGCCCCCGCGGTCGAGGCCGCTCCTGCGACCACCGCCGTCCAGCAAGCCGCTCAGGTGAGTGTGCAGGGCAAGGACAAGTCCGTGCATTTCAAGATGGTCCGCAGTGCCGGCGTGGTCCGGGCCGGCTGCCTTCCCAAGGCCAAGGCGAAGGTCAAGGTCACACCCGGCAAGGAGGCCGAAACCATGAAGGTCTGGGTGTCAGGTCTGCCCGCCTACACCGAGTTCGACTTCTTCGTCCTGCAAGTCCCCGATGCACCCTTCGGCATGGCTTGGTACCAGGGCGACATCAAGACGAACAAGTACGGGAAGGGCTACGCCAAGTTCAAGGGCCGATTCAACGAGGAGACCTTCAGCGTCGCCGTCGGCCAGGCGCCTGCCCCAGTACGTCACAAGGGCGATGCCAGCACCAATCCGGTCACGGCACCGCTGCATCAATACCACCTCGGGTTCTGGTTCAACTCTCCGAAGGCCGCGGCCAAGGCCGGATGCGGCAATCTCGTCACCCCGTTCAACGGTGAGCACCACGCCGGAACTCAGGCGATGAGCACTCGGCAGTTCCCGGTCGACGCCGGACCCCTGGGTCGCATCAAGTCCTGATCCCTGCGTTCCCCCCAGACACGGGCACTCAGCTTCGGCTGAGTGCCCGTTCGGTGTTCCTGACCTAGGACGACAACCGGCGTTGTCGCACCGCCTCGTGTCCTTTGTCTGTGGTCCGTCGTAGTGTGTCGCCACACGGGGGTCGGCAGGAGATGTCGGTGGGACAAGGTGAGGGCACAACCGTGGGGTCAAGGGCAGTGGGGTCAGCGCAATGAGCACCGGAAACATCCTGGCTGCGCCCGAACTGATCACCCCGGGACCCACGCCAGATCCCGAGCGAGCGGTCGGGCTGGTGGCCGGCACCGAGGACTCCACCCCACTGCTGTTCCGGGTGGCCGTCGCGGAGGACTCCTACCTGCAACTCGACGACGTCGTGGTGACCAAGCGCGAGGTCCCAGGCTTCGGCACGGTCAGTACGGCCGGCGTCGTGACCCAGATCCGGGCTCGGCACGAGGGCGCTTCGTACGGCTCCGATACCTTCCTGATCGCCGACGGTGTCCTTCCGGCCCATCTTCAGGAGATCGCCGAGGTGACCACCACCCGGGTCGAGCCGGAGTGCTACATCCCGCCCCGACCAGGCACGATGGCCCTCCGGGCGGCCGGGGCCGAACGCGACCGAGCGCTCTACTTCGACACGATGGGCACGAAGGTGCCGATCGGGATGGGCCGCGACGGAGCGCCGATCTTCGTCAACCTGGAGTTCCTGGACGGCACCCGTGGCGCTCACGTCTCCATCTCCGGCATCTCCGGAGTCGCGACCAAGACCAGCTTCGCCCTGTTCCTCCTGCACTCGCTCTTCACCGCAGGGGTGCTCGGCAAGCGTCAGCTCAGCACCCGGGCGCTGATCTTCTCCGTCAAGGGCGAAGACCTGCTGTTCCTCGACCGGCCCAACGTCAAACTGGACGACGACCTCCGATCGGCGTACGCGGCACTCGGGCTGCCGGCCACCCCGTTCTCCTCGGTCGGCTTCTTCGCCCCACCGCTGCCCGGCGACCAGACCGGCCGGCCCAATGTGGTCGGGAGGACTGCCGGAGTCAGCGCCTTCTGGTGGACGCTGGCCGAGTTCTGCGCCGGCGAACTGCTGCCGTACGTGTTCGCCGACGTGGAGGACGAGCGCAACCAGTACACGATGGTCGTCCATCAGGTCACCACCCGGCTCAAGCACGAGGCGCTGCAGGCCGGCGCGGACGGCGCCGTGTCGATCAACGGCCGGATCGCACGGACCTGGGCCGAGCTGGTGGATCTGATCGACGATCTGCTCAACGACGACGCCACCCAGGGCGACTGGGCCGGCCGGATCACCGGACAGGGCACCATCAACGCGTTCCTGCGACGGCTCCGGTCCTCGGTCCGGCCGCTCACCCCGATCCTGCGCGGCGACCTCACCGCCACCTCGCGCCGAACCGTCGACACCACCAACCAGCAGGTCACGGTGATCGACCTGAACACCTTGCCGGAACGCGCTCAGCGGTTCGTGGTCGGTGTCACGATCGCCACCGAGACCGCCCGCAAGGAGAAGGCCGGGCCGGGCGGGCTGCTGTTCACCATGATCGACGAACTCAACAAGTACGCGCCGCGCGAGGGCAGCTCGCCGATCAAGGACCTGCTGCTCGACATCGCCGAACGCGGCCGCTCGCTCGGCATCATCTTGATCGGCGCCCAGCAGACGGCCAGCGAGGTCGAGCGGCGGATCGTGTCCAACTCCTCGATCAAGATCGTCGGCCGGCTTGACCCGGCGGAGGCCGGACGGCCCGAGTACGGGTTCTTGCCGGCCTCCCAGCGACAACGGGCCACGCTGGCCAAGCCGGGCGCAATGTTCGTCTCCCAACCGGAGATCCCGGTGCCACTGGCCGTCGAGTTCCCGTTCCCGGCGTGGGCCACTCGACTGAGTGAGTGCGCCACCATGCCCGAGCCGGAGCGCGCGACGGCAGCGCAGGCGGCGTTCGACCGGCTGCCTGCCGTGGACAACGATTTCGATGACTTCGACGACTTCGGCATCGAACCGCCGCCGCCTTTCTAGGCCCACCAACCCACCCCCCGCCTTTTTGATCTCCCCGCCAGCCCGCCCCCTTCTGAACCTGTCCGCTCCCTCCACCCGCCCGCCTTTCTGAACCATCCAGGAACCGAACTGTGAAGCTGTTGCACACCTCCGACTGGCATGTCGGCAAGACATTGAAGGGCCGGTCGCGGCTGGACGAGCAGCGGGCTGTGCTCGCCGAGATCGTCGCGCTGGCGATCGAGCACGAGGTCGACGCGGTCCTGATCGCCGGCGACGTGTACGAGAACGTCGCACCGAGCGCAGAAGCTCAGCAGCTGGTCGTCCGGACCCTGTTGCAGCTGACCAGGGCCGGGATCGAGGTGATCGCGATCGCCGGCAACCACGATCACGGGCCGACCTTCGAGGCGTACCGGCCGTTGATGCGTCAGGTCGGCATCCAGTTGATCGGCAACGCCCGCCCCGCCGACAAGGGCGGCGTACACCGGTTCACCGCCCGCTCGACCGGGGAGCAGGCCGTGGTCGCCACGCTGCCGTTCCTGTCCCAGCGCTACGCCGTCCGGGCCGCGCAAGTCATCACCAACACCCCCGCCGAGAACGTGGGCGCCTATGACCAGCATGTCCGAGAGGTGCTGGCCAACCTGACCGCACCGTTCGGCGACCAGTCGGTCAACCTGGTGATGGCCCATCTCACGTGCATCGGTGGGGCGATGGGTGGTGGCGAGCGCGAGGCGCAGTCGATCATGGAATACAGCGTCCCGGCGGCGATCTTTCCGATCGACGCTCACTATGTCGCCCTGGGGCATCTGCACCGTCGGCAATGCCTGCCCGCTGCCGCACCGGTGCACTACTCGGGGGCCCCGCTTGCCATCGACTTCGGCGAGCAGGACAACACCTCCGTCGTCTGTCTGGTCGAGGTATCGCCGGACCAACCGGCCCGGGTCACCGATCTGCCCCTCACCAGCGGCCGCCGGTTGCGGACGATCACCGGCACGGTCGACCAACTGCTCGCCGATCCCGACTCCTACGGTGAGGACTTCCTGCGACTGCGGGTGACCCAGTCCGCGTACGCCGGGCTTCGCGAGCAGGTGTTGGAGAAGCTGCCGAACGCCTTGGAGATCCGGATCGACCCGCAGTTCTCGGCCAATCCGCAGCGACCACCACGCCCTGACCGACTGGTCCGGACACCCGCCCAGTTGTTCGCCGACTACTGCGCGGATGCCGGTGTCGAGGATCCCCGGCTCAACCGGCTGTTCGACGAACTCACCGACGAGCTCGCGGTCTCGGGCAGGGGCTGATCGTGCGTCCGCTACGTCTCGACATCGCCGGCTTCGCCGCCTTCCGTGACCCGGTCACGGTCGACTTCACCGATGCCGACTATTTCGCCCTCACCGGTCCGACCGGCTCCGGCAAGTCGACGGTGATCGACGCGATGACCTTCGCTCTCTACGGTTCGGCGCCACGCTGGGGCCGAGCCGACACCATCCAGTACGCGCTGGCTCCCACCGCCAACCGCTGCACCATCCGGTTGGTGTTCGACGTCGCCGGCCAGCGCTATGTGGTCGCTCGCGAAGTCCGCCGATCCGGGAAAACGCCGACCCAGAAGAACCCACGGTTGGAGCGCTATCTGGATCCGGCCGCCACCGGCGATCCCGACGCCGACGAACCGACCGAGTCGTTGGCTGCGGACACCCGGTCCATGAAGCAGCAGATCGGCGAGCTGCTGGGACTGGACTTCGAGGACTTCTGCACCTGTGTCGTGCTGCCGCAGGGCGACTTCGCAACCTTCCTGAAAGCCAGCGTTGCGGAGCGGCAGACCATCCTGCTGAAGCTGCTCGGCGCCCGGCACTACGAGGCGATCGGGCGGATGGCCAACCAGCGGGCCGCCGCCGCCAATGCCCGGATCGACGCCCTGCAAGGCCAGTTGGCCGGATATGCGGACGCGACCGAAGAAGCCGAGGCTGCCGCCCGGAGCCGTCAGCAGCAACTCGTCGAGCTATCCGCGACGGTGTCGAGCGAAGTCGCGGAGTTGCTGAATGCCCTCACAAGTCGAGCCAAGACGGCAGCGACCATCGACCGGCTGACGACACAACTCAACCTGCTGACCGCCATCGAGATGCCGGCGGACATCGAAGCCCTGCAAGGGATCCTGACTGCGGCCGAGGATGCGTACGCCGCCGCTGACCAGGCCGAGCAGGAGTCCCGGGCAGCGCTGTCGGACGCCGAGGAGGAGTTGTCGGCCGGGCCGCAGCGCGCCCCGCTCGAAGAGACCTTGCGCTGGCATGCCGACCGGGCACGTGAGTCGGCCCGGCTCCCCGAGGTCGTTCGGGCAGCCGAACACGCGGCCGCGGCGCTCGCCGAGGCTCAGCAGTTGGCCGGGCGAACGGACCGAGAGCTCGAACTGGCGCGAACCGCCCACGAGCAGTGCCGACTGCGGGCCGATCAGTCGACGGCAGCCGTCACCACGGTCGAGCGGCAGATCGCCGTGCTGGCCTCGGTCGAGATCCCGGCCGGCACCGCCGAACTGGGCCAGGCCACCGCTGCCGCGCGCAACGCCGCAGAGCAAGCCGCACAACAGGTGGAGCTTGCCGAGGCCGCGGCGGTCGCAGCCGCCGAGGCTGTTGCCGCCGTGCCGGAGCGCAGCGCCATCGCCGCGTTGCACCGCGCGGTCGAGACCTACGACGGGGTGCTTGGTCAACGAGCCGACCTGGATCAGCGCCTGGAGAAGACGGCGGCTGAACTCCAGACGGCCGAAGAGCTTGCGACCGAGGCCCGAGATGACCTGGCCCGAGCCGAGGCCGAGTTGGAGCAGCTGCGTACCCGGTCGGCTGCCGCCGAACTGCGTCCACAGCTCGTCGCCGGCCACGCCTGCCCAGTGTGCGACCAGACGGTCGCGACCCTTCCCCCGGTCCTGTCGGTGCCGGCCCTCGACGCCGCCCGAGTGGCCGTTGCCGCTGCCACGCAGCGTCACGATGCGGCCGCCAAGACCGAAGAGACGCTGCGACATCGGCGGGCCGGTCTGGTAGCCCAGGATCAGGCGCTGGCAGCCCGGCTCACCGACCTCGAGCAGACCCTGATCGCCGAGTTGTCAGACTCCACGGTCGCCCGAGCAACCGCAGGATCTGACAACTGGGCAGCGGCAGTGGCAGCCCTCCGCGCCAACTACGACGAGGCGCAGCGAGGGCAGCAGGTCGCGTTGCGGGAACGGGAGACGGCTCGGCGCGTAGCGCGGGACGCGAGGCTCGCACTCGATCAACTCGTCGAACAAGCCCGGGAAAGCTGGGCGGGCCTGCACGCCAAGCACGGTCAACTGTCCCAGCTCGACCCGCCGCCGATCTCCGATGCGAATCTCGCCGAGGCTTGGACCAGGTTGGCCGAGTGGGCAGCTGCCCACCGTGAACAGTTGGCGACCGGTGAGCTCGTGACCGCCAGGCAAGCCCAGCAGTCGGCCGAGGCGGACCTGCAGACGGCAGCCGAGGAGTTGCGGCGCGCTTCTGCGGCGGCCCGGACCGCCGCCGAACAGCACCGGACGGCCGCCATCTCCGACCACAGCGCCCGGAACGAACACAGCCGGCTCGAGGCCAGGTTGACCGAACTCGAGAAGCTGCTCGCCGACCGGCCGACCGAGGCCGACGCGGAGCGCGCACTGGCCGAGCATCATCGACTCTCCGCGGCCGCCGGCGAGGCTCGATCCCGAACACAGACGGCTGCCATCGCCCGGCAGCGAGCCGAAGCGGAACGCGAGTTCCGCCGGACGGAACGAGACGCAGCCAGGTCGGCCTTGCATCGCGCCCGGGAGCCGCTGGTTCCGCTCGGTGCGCCGCCGGTCGACGACACCGACCTCAACGCGGCATGGACGGCGCTGCGTGACTGGGCCCGGGCGCAAGCCGAGGACCACGAACAGGCCCTGGCCGATCAGCGCGCTGAGGCGACCGCCGCGGACGACGAGTTCGGCGCCCGGCTCTCCCGTCTGTCGGATCGGCTACGGGATCGCGACCTGGCCATCGCCGTACCCACCCTCGAGCAACTCGACAGGACGAACGGATCGGCCCTGCTGCAGCGGATCCCGACCGAGGTCGAACTCGCCGCCGAACGCGCCGGCCACACCGCGGAGACGATCAGCCGACGGCGCATCGAAGCCGCCGATTTGCGATCGAGCATCGCCGCCGACACCGAGACCGAGCAGGTTGCCCGGCAACTGGGCCGGATGATGTCGGCCAAGCAGTTCCCGCAATGGCTGGCCGATGCCGCCTTGGACACCCTGGTCGCCGATGCCTCCGCGTCACTGCTGGCGTTGTCCAGCGGGCAGTTCGAGCTCACTCACGAGAAGGGCGAGTTCTTCGTCATCGACCATACCGACGCGGACTCGGCCCGCTCGGTGAAGACCCTCTCCGGCGGCGAGACGTTCCAGGCCAGCCTCGCTCTGGCGCTCGCGCTCTCCGAGCAGTTGTCCACTCTGGCCGCGGGCGGGCGTACCACCCTGGACTCGATCTTCCTCGACGAGGGTTTCGGCACCCTCGACCCCGATGCGCTGGAGGTCGTCGCCTCGACCTTGGAGAATCTGGCCCAGGGCAAGCGGGTGGTCGGGGTGGTCACGCACGTCGCGGCACTGGCCGAACGCGTGCCGGTTCGCTACCTGGTCAGCCGGGATTCGCGGACGTCGACGATCGAGCGAGTGGGGACGATCGAGCGGGTGAGCACGTGAGGTTCGCCATCGACGGCTGGAATCCGGCGTACGGCTCGAGCATGGAGGTCGAGGGCGAGCCCGAGACCGTGGTCCAGGTCCGCACCGACATCGAGTTGCCCACCGACCAGTGGGTGCCCATCCCACCGATGCCGGGCCTCGCCCAGCCGTCGAGCACGGTGTTCATCGACGGCGTACGACGGATCGAGACGCAGGTCTGGATCGACGACGTGGACCCAGACGACCCGGAGATGATCGCCACCGAGGCGACGCCCGCCCTCTGCGCCTCCTATGCCGCCGGTGCGGTCTGTTGCTGCGGCGACGGAGCGCACTTCCTCACTCCGGAGGTGCGGCGGGGACTGTTCACGGTGTCGGATCATGCCCAGGACATCGTGACCTGGGCGGGGACGTACGCGGTCAAGCCGGCCAAGTTGAAGCCGGCCCAGGGATTGATGCTGAGTCTGGCGGCCAATCTGCAGCACCGGCTCACCGAACTCGAACTGCTCGTCGCGGTCAATGCCCGCAGTGCGGCCGATCAGGGCGACCGCGATGACAGTCTGCTGGTCGTCGACGGGCCAGTACGCGGTCGCGCCCACCTGAATCGGGTGGTCGGCGTGGTCAAGTCCCACCAGACCGCCTATCTCACGCCGACACTGCACGCGCTGGTGTCGAGACTGGCCGCCGGCGAACGCACCCCGATCTTCCTGGTGGACACCAGCTGGGACCGTTTCACCTGGTATCTCCGACTGCCCGGCGAGCCGAGTCACCCCTGGTCCGGCATCATTCGGGTGGAATGCGCCGCCAACATCCCCGCCTCCCAGGCCATCGCCTTGGCCACGCTGTCCCAGACGGTGCTGCCCCGCTACGCCTCGGTGGCGTACAAGGACCCGCGAGCGCCCCAGAATCTCTATCCGGTGGCCGCCCTGGAACGCGAACTACGCCGGCGACTCGGACACCCCGCTCTCCTGACCCGGGCACTACGCCAGGCCGCCCACTCGAACTCGCGCCAGTCCTGACCCATCCGAAACCGCCTCGGCCCACTAGCCTGAGGGTCATGCCGGCACACCAGCATCGCCACCAGCACGGGGTCATGTCGGGCTGGATCGTGCGACCGTACGACCTGCTCGTCGGCGGCGTGCTGATGCGGGGCACCTACCACCGGATCGCCGAGCACCTCACGACCGGGATCGTCTCCGGCGGCCGGGTGCTCGATGTCGGTACCGGACCTGGCCGACTGGTCGAAGCCATCTCGCGCCGGCGAGAAGATCTGCACGTGATCGGCATCGACCCCTCGGTGGACATGATCACGCGTGCCCGCCGGCGTACGAACACGCTGCCGAACGTCCAGGTGCGGATGGCCTCGGCCGAAGACCTACCGCTGGAGAACGAATCCGTCGACGCCGTGGTCTCCAGTCTCAGCTCGCATCACTGGGCCGACCGGATCGCGGCGCTCGACGAGCAGGCCCGGGTGCTGCGTCCGGGCGGTCGGCTGTGGCTCGTCGATCTCGCCGGTCACCTGCCCGACGGGATCCGCGATCAGGTCCACGATGCCGGACTCCGGCTCACCGACTCCGAGGGCCCCGACGCCGCCAAGGAGGTCCTCGGTATCGCACACCGGAGACTGGTGCTGATCACTGCCCGGAAGCCGCTCGCCGCAGCCTGACCAGCACGGGCCGGATTAGGCTCCAGTCATGCTGCAGCGAGAGATCGTCTGGCGCCAGGCATTGCCCGGCGAGGAGCGTCCGGTCCGTCCGGCCGATGCCGGGGCGGCCCGCGCTCGACTGGAAGCAGGCAATGCCGACTTTGCCAGACTTGGCGACGAGGGCGGGCGCCAGGTGATCTCGGTTGGTCCGGAAGCCTTCGGATTGCCGCAGCAGGACGGCGCTGGGGTCCCGCAGGAGCCGTTCGCCGCAGTGCTTGCCTGCTCGGACGCCCGCGCCCCTGTCGAACTGTTGTTCAATCAGGCCGGTAACTCGATGTTCGTCGTCCGGGTCGCCGGCAATGTCCCGGGCCGCGAGTGCTTGGGCAGTTTGAACTATGCGGTCGACAACCTGCCGACGGTCAAGATGATCACCGTGCTCGGCCACACCAGCTGTGGTGCCGTGACCGCGGCCGTGGATGCGCTGCTGGCACCGCAGGTCTACCTCGACCTCATCCATGACCCGTCTCTGCGGGCCATCGTCGATGCACTGCTGGCCGGGGTCCGGATGGCCGACGAGGCGCTGGTCAGCGTTCACGGTCATGGGGTCCGGCAGGCCGCCGGATACCGGACGTCGCTGATCGATCTCGGGGTGACCGCGAACGCCGCCATCACCGCTGTCGTACTCGCTCGCGCGGTTGAGTGCGCGGTGTCGTACGGGGTGTTCAGCCTCACCAACCGCAGAGTCGGGATCGCCGGTCCCGACGGCTGGCGAGCCGGACTGATGAATCCACCCGACGGCGACCAGTCGCTCACCGAAGTCCTGCGCTGGGGCGCGGTCAGCGCCGAACTCTAGGGCGTACGCCACTCCCCAACGCCGCCCGCGGATGGGAATTGGGCAGATCACGGACCTCCGAACCGGAAAACTCGCCCATGGATGGATAATCTGGTCAGAGCTCGACCGCCAGACCGGAAAACTCGCCCATGGGTGGTAATTGCCGACCAGGTGCCGACCATGAGGCTGGAAAACACTCCCATGGGTGGAAATTGCCAACCACGGGCCAGGGAGACCGGATGAGTCCGCCGCAAGCGCCTACGGCAGCTTGAGCAGATCGACGACCTCGTCCCACAGTTCCCCGAAGGCGAGGGCGGCCGGTGACTTGGGCGCGAAGGCGATCAGCGGCTCCCGGCGTACCGTCATCTGCTCGACCGCACTGGCGGCCGGGATCGCGATGCCGCTGACCTGACTGTTCTCCTTCGGCAGCTCGGTCAAGATGTCCTGGTGCAGCTTGCGCCGCCGGTCCAGCATCGAGAAATAGCCGCGCAGCTTCGGCTTGCGACCCTTGAGCTCCTTGGTGAACTGCGCCAACTGCTCGAAGGTCCGCACCGACAACACCGTCGGGATCAACGGCACCAGCACCAGATCGGAAGCCCGCAGCACGTTCTCCGACACCAGCGACAGGCTCGGCGGCGTGTCCAGCACCACCACGTCGAACTCGGCAGCCAGCGGGGACAACAACCGCCGCAAGGTCCGCTGCGGCTTCGGCCGATCGTTGAGATCGATGTCCATATGCCGATAGGTGAAATCGGCGGGCAGCAGATCCAGCTGCGGGAAGTCGGTGGCCTTGATCGCATCCAGCATCGGCCGGGCACCCCGGACCAGCTTCGGGCTGCCGCCCTTGACCCGCGGCTTGACCCGGAACAGGTACGTCGCCGCCCCCTGCGGATCGAGATCCCACAACAGTGTGCGTCGACCCTGCTGCGCGGAGAGATAGGCCAGATTCACCGCGGCGGTCGTCTTGCCGACCCCGCCCTTGAGGTTGTAGCTCGCCAGCACCTTCATCGGACCGACTCCCCTGCGTCACGGATCGAAGCCCTCATGCCGACACCAGCCGGTCCACGTGCTTCGCGGCCTTGGTTCCCAGATAGTTCTCGTGGTGCTCGTCGAGCGTTTCCCGGGCGGCACGCTGGCGCGCCTCGAACCTCGCCGAGAGTTCGCCCATGGCGAGAATCGCGTTGGCGTCGACCTTGCCGGCATCGACCATCTCCTGGGCGAACTGCCGCAGGGCGGCGGCCTGCACCTCGCCGTCCTGGAACTCCCCGAGCAGGTCCTGCAACTCCTTGAAGTCGGCAATCACACGTTTGTACGCGTCCTTGTCGCACAGCGGCTTGAAGACCTCCATCAGATAGCGCATCTCCTTGCACGCCTTGCGCAGGTCGTGCACCAGCTCCGACTCGGAGTCGGCAGTGATCCGGGCGGCCCGCTTCTGGCACTTACGGAACATCTTCTGCAACCGCTCGACCGCCAGCTCCGACGCCGTCTTGTCGGTGTGCGAAGGGTGCGCGATCACGGCTGCCAGGGCCGTACGCCAAGTGCTCACCAGCGCGGTATAGCGCTTCGACCGCAGCGCTGCTGCCAGGGTCTGCTGGGCAGCGGTTCGCTTCTCCGCTACGTAGGCGCCGAAGGCTTCCAGGTCGTCCGGGTGGGTGACGGTCGCGGCCAGCGAGTCCAGCTCCAGCAGATAGACGTCCAGGTCGCGAGTCGGGGTGGTGATGTCACCGAGCCACCGGAACTCCGGCGCAATCGGCTCCGTCAGGCCCTCGGGCAGCACGTCGCCGAGCAGTTTGATCACCGACCTCGTCCGACGGACGGCAACCCGGAAATCGTGCAGATACTCGCTGTCGATGTCGGCGACGATCCCGTCGACGGTCGCGTCCAGCTCCGACAGATAGCCCAGCAGCGCGTCGGCGACGGCGAAGTCCGCGGCCTGGTCCGGCCGCATCCCGAACCGCTGTGCGACCTTGGGCCGCAGTGCCGGCTGCGCGCGGACCACCGTGAACCAGGAGTCCTCACTCGCCACCAGTGCGGTGTTCTTGGTCAGCGCCTTGCGGACCCGGCGGGCCTCGGGGTCATACCCCCGCAGCACCTCGATCCCCACCCGCGGTGGCAGGGCGGCTTCCGCCGGCTTGGTCAAGGCGCCGGCCGTCCAATGCACGCGCGCGACGGTCTTGCCGTCTTTGTTGCGGACGGCGTAGGTCGTGGTCGTCGCCTCGGTCGTGGCGTAGGGCACCAGGGCGCGGATCCAGGCCGGCCGGGTGACGAGGTCGAGGACCTTCCCGGCGGGCAGATCGGCAGGCATCCGCGGCCACGGTCCGTCCGCGGACTGCTCGAGCTGGCGGCCCTGGTGGACAGCGACCAGGCGCTGATGTCGGGGAAGGTGGGCGAGATCGATTCCCGCCGTTGCGAGCCGTCCATCGACGGTGTCCAGGTGGGTCAACACCTCGCTGCGCGAGGACTCGGCCGCCACCGTGAAGGCGGGTGCGAGAGCTTCGGTCAGCAACTTCTCGGCGTCGGTGCCGGGGCCGGCCTCAACTGAACCCGCGAGCGTCAGAATGGGCGGAGTGAATGTCACATTCAGAGGCATGGTGGCTCGGAACGTATCAGCCGGACATGAACAATTGGGCGTTACGACACCTGCGCGTCACCCAACCGTTGTGTTGGAGGGCGACAGCACGCAACGCTGCCACCATCCACAGTGAGTCAGCCGCCGAGATCGTCAGTCGCCTCCGCCCACAACGCGGCGTCAGCCAACTCCTTTTGGTGTCTGCGGTAGGCAGCCCAGACGACCCCACCGGCGACGGTCCCGAGAACCAGTACCCACGTCCATTTCACCCTCGAAGCCTAAGTGGTGCTGCGTTGATCGTCACTCGCTGTGTGGTGGTCGTCATGGGGCGCGGCTTGCGCGGGGGCCGAGCCCCCGCGCAGTAACGCTACTTGCGGACCTTGCCCTTGACGATCTTGACGATCGTGCCGGGGGCTTTTTTCTCCTGATCGCCCATGGTCGCGGCCCACAGCTTGCCGGATTTCGTGGTCTCCACCGCGACGACACCGGGCAGCTCGACATAGGTCTTGGCCTTGCCCCGGCGCACTACCGAGATCTTGCCGCCGAAGAGTTCGGCGACATAGATCTTGCCGCTCTTGCCCAATGCGAGGTTGGTGGCCCCGAGGAAGCCGGACGCGATCACCTTCGCCTTGCCGGTACGCAGATTCACCCGCCACACCTTGCCGCGCGCACCCAGCACCGGTGAGTCAGCTCCGCCGGGCAAGGTCGTCACATACAGGTGACCGTCTTTCCCCAACTCGACATCGGTCGGCACGCTCTCGAACCTGTAGGTGAGGCCGACCACGCACTCCGGCAACTCGAACGCGTCCGCCATGGCCTTCGTGAGCTTGGCCGGATGCGCAGGCAGGACGGCCAAGGTGCGGATCTTGCCCTTGCTGCTCACCCGCCACAGCGTGTTGGACCCGGCATCTGCCACCACCCAGCCGCCCTTCACGGCTGCCACCGAGTAGGCGTGGGAGTCAACCTGACCCTTGTAGCTGACCGGAATCTCGGCCTTCTCCAACGCCTCGGTCTGACACTTGTTCGGGTTCTTGGCTCCGTAGGTGATCACCTTGTCCGGATTGTGCTTCTTCTCATAGGCCTGCGTATCGGCATAGATCCGCTTGCCGCGCAGACCCCAGATCTGCAATCCACTGGCGGTGTTCTCGTAGGTGTCCATGTTGGTCACGGTCGTGGTGAACGCCATCGACCTCCCGTTCTTGGAGAAGGCGATACCCGAGGCTCCCGGCTGCTTGGCGGCGATGGTGGAGAACTTCCCGTTCTTCTTGACCCGGCCGATCAACTCAAGACCACCGTCGGCGAAGTAGGTATCACCCCCGTGAAACGCCAGGTTGAAGGGCATCACGACGGCGCTCGATACGACCTTCGGCGTCGGAGCGCGACCGGGGCTCGCCGACGTCACTGCCGGCGGCACGAGGAGTAGTGATGCGGACGCGAGCGCGGCCACACCGAGGATTCTGGACTTTCGCATGCTTCTTCTCCCTGGAAGCTGGGCACAGCCGCACGACTTCGGCCCGCGACGCGGGGTGCGGCGAGGAATGGTGAGGCGGAAGACCCCGAGGACGCTCCCGGAACCCCATTCCAGACGCGCCTTGCTTGCGACAAGTGAGGTGGCTCACAGGGAGCCGCCCCGAGTCATCATGTCGGCCTACACACAGGAGGTCAATAGGGTTTTCACAGCTACTAATCCCTGTTTCAGCGCCGGGCGGGCCGCAGGGCGATCACCTGGGCGTCGTCGGCACCCTCGCCGAGGCCGGCTCGATGAGCGATCGCGCCCGCCTCGCCGCGCGTGCCGACTCCCAGCTTGGCCAAGATGTTCGAGACGTGCACGCTGGCCGTCTTCGTGCTGATGAACAGCTCGGCTCCGATCTCGCCGTTGGTTCGCCCAGCCGCCACCAGGCGCAGCACCTCGGCCTCGCGCGCGGTCAGCCCGACCAGCGGGCTCTCGGCCAGCCTGCTCAACGGTCTGCCGTTCTCCAGTCGGATCCCTGCGCGATGCGCCAGCGCGAAGATCGGCTCACTCAACAGCCTGGCGTCGAGGGCTTCGGCCTGGTCTGCGGCCGCTTCGAGCACCGTACGTGCCTCGTCGCGCTCCCGCATCGCGGCCAGGTGCTGACCCAGCCGCAGGCCGGCGTACGGACGCAGATAGGTCGGCGCTTCCCCATGGTCCAGGTGCTCCAGGGCAGCACGCCAGGCCGGGACGTTGTCGGCCAGTTCGGCCGTGATCACCGGCGCCCAGATCCGACGATTGCGGATCAGCTCCGCATCGTCGAAGAGCTGGCCGACCCGCTCGAGCCGTCTGTGCGCACCGTCTCTGTCCGATACCCGCGCCGCCCGAGCAGCCACCCACAACGCCGGATAGTGGTGCGCCACATGGTGCTGCTTCCAGTGGTCCAGCAGGGTGGCCGCGCTGGTCCACGCTCGCTCCGGATCACCGGTCGCCAAGGCGAACAAGGCGTCGACAGTGATGGCCTGGAACGCGTACTGGGGTGCAGTCAGCGGACCGCTGACCAGGCCCCGGAAGTCGGTGAGGGTCGCCTCCACCTCCGACAGCCGACCACGCCACAGTCGCAGCCAGGCCTGCAGCAACCGCAGGTGGGCATAGTGATGGGCGGGTGGATCCAGTTCCAAGGACCGGTCGACCAGCCGAGCGGCGCCGTCCCAGTCGCCGAGTTCGAGGAGCGGTTCCGCCGTATTGCCCGCCAGCATCGCGCCGACCGACCGTTCCAGACCCCGGTCGGCCGCGACCTTGCTGCCGGCCACCGCCTGCTCGACGGCTTCTCGGTACCGACCCGTCAGGTGGAGCGCATCGGAGTAGTTGATGTAGTAGCGCAGCACCACGCCGGAGTCGCGCGGCGCCAGTTCGCCGGCCCGGACCAGTTCGGCCAGGCCCTCGTCCTCCTGGCCCCGGTGGACGAGGCAGACCCCGTAGGTGTTCCGGGCTTGAGACTCGGTGATCGGGTCATCCAGACCGGCCGCCAACTCGACGGCCTCACGCGCGACCTCGATCGCGTCGTCGCCGGCCAGCACCGAGGTGATCGCGACCTGATTGAGGGTGCCGACCCGCGCCCGCGGATCGGCGTCGGCAGGCAGGATGTCCATCGCGGTCCGCAAGGCATCGATGGCGCCCGGCCGCATCAGGGCGGACAACCGCCGACCCTTCTCCGTCCACCGATGTGCCAGCTCCGTAGCCGGAGTGTCGTCGGTCGACTCGGCGATCGCCTGCTTCGTCAACGCCAGCGAGCGTTCGATCTCACCGGCGTCGCCGGCGGCCTTGGCGGCGGTGTCCAACAACGTCAGGTGCGAGCACCCGGCAATCGACTCCGCGTCCGGGACCCGGTCCCACAACTCGAGCGCTCGCTCGTACTGCTTCAAGGTCTCCACGTGGGCCACGGTCCCGGCCCTGGCCGCTGCCAGCGACCAGCGGAACGCCTTGGCGGCATCGTGAGCCGCCGACCAGTGATGTGCGATCTCCATCGAAGCCGTACGTGGGGCGAGTTCCGGCTGCGACTCCAGCACGGCGGCGTATCTCGCGTGCAGGCGAGCGTGCTGGCCGGGCAGCATGTCCTCGTGCGCCACCTCGCGCAGCAGGGCGTGACGGAATCCGTACCCGTCCTCGTCGATCGTCAGAATGGCCGCGTCCACCGCCTCCCGCAGATCGGCGTCCAGCTCGGCCGGAATGCGGTCGCTGACCTGCTCCAGCAGAGCGTGGTCGACCCGGTTGCCGGCCACCGCTGCGACCCGGACGGTCTCCTGGGCCCGATCGCTGAGCCGGTCGATGCGCGCGTTGAGGGCATCTCGCAAGCTGTCGGGCATGTCGATACAGCCACGGGAGGCTGAGCCGGCCAGTTCGGCCACGAAGTACGGCAGGCCCTCGCTCCGGCGATGGACGAGATCGACCGCGACGCCACTGGGGGTCCGCCCGAGCAACTGGGTCAACAACTCCGCGACCTCGGCGCGACAGAGACCGGCTATCTCGAGTCTGCTCACCGAGGCCAGTCGGCCCACCTCGGCCAGGAACGGCCGCAACGGATGCCGGCGGTCCAGCTCGTCGGTGCGGTAGGTGGCCACCAGGAGCACGGGAGCCTCGGTCAACGCTCCGATCAGGAACCGGAGCAGATGACGAGTCGACTCATCGGCCCAGTGCAGGTCCTCGATGATGATCACCAGGGGTCCGGTCTCCGCAGCACTCTCGAAGAGTCGTACGACGGCCTCGAAGAACTGCAGCCGGAGCGTCGAGGATTCCTGCGGCGGGCTGATCAGCTCCGGCAGGACGACACCGAGACCGGCCCGGCCGACACCGGCCCAGTCGAGCACCTGGGCCGACCCCAGCGCCGCGACGAGCTCGCGCAAGGCACCGGCGATCGGTGCGTACGGCAGTCCCTCACCGCCGAGCGGCACACACTGGCCACGGATCACCTGGGCCTGGCGGTCCCCGGACGTGGTGGCCAGTTCGTGGACGAACGCGTCGACCACGGTGGTCTTGCCCGAGCCCGCATCGCCTCCGACGAAGACGAAGGTGCTTCCGTCGATCAGGACGCCGTCCAGCAGCGAACGCAACCGGCTCAGCTCGTCGATCCGTCCGACCAGACCGGGCGCAGCAGCACCGGCTGACGTCCCGGCATGAGGGCCGGGAACGCCGGGACCAGCGGCGCCGATGCGTGGCGGAACGTGACGTACCACGTTATTCATGGTGCCACCACCGGTCAGCTACGGGCACTGCCGAGGCTGACAGAACGATGCTGACGGTGGCCCCGGACGTCGTGACGGCTCCGGAACAACATCAACCGTTCCCACCACCGACGGGGCCGCGGCTGTCCGCCGCGGACGAGGTGAGCGAGCCGCTCCTCGTCCGCCTCGTGACGGAGGTCTGCGAGTCGTTGGTCGATCAGCATCTTGGTCACGTAGTCGTTGCTCATGGTGAGCACCTCCTCAGGTATTGCGACGTTTCCACCGTCGTCATAAGGCGGCACCCCACACATCGTGCAGATTCCTCATCTTTGGCCGGCATGCCCCCGGCCCGGCATGCCGGTCCGGTCTGAGGTAGCTGAGGTAGCTCAGACCGGGTCGGGCCCATGCGCGACGGTCACGTCGCGGCTGAACTCGGCCCGGCGGTGGGCGATGACAGCCAACGCCTCATCGGTGTCGTCGGCCGCGATGCCGAGTTGACTGTGCGTCCAACGGACGAAGGGCCCGAGCGCCTCCGGCAAGGCGAGCAGCCGGTCCGGTTCATGGTGCACAGCGGTGGCCCACAGGTGACCCAGACCCATTTCCAATGTGACAGCGCTGAGCAACCGCGGATCGCCGTACGTCTCCCGGCCGAGCACGGACAAGGCATCGACGAGCACCTCGCGGGCGGCCGGATCAGCGACGGTCGCTCCCTCCGGCGCAGCCGCGAACGCCTCCACCAGCCCGGCGATCTCGGCGACCGTCCACGGCCGCCGCTCCCAGCCCTGTCCGCCGGGCGGGCAAAGCCGCAGCGCCCATTCCAGCAGCGGCCGGACCTGCGGCCAGGTGTCGGACTCGAACGGCGGTGTGATCTGCCGGCCGGCGGCGATGCCACCACTCAACCAGGCCCTGACATCGGCCGGCGGGAGGTCGCGGGAGTCCATCCCGGCACGTCCCTCTCCGGTCAAAGCCGCACGCACCGAGGCCAGTGATGCCGGAACCACGAAGGCATCCTTCACTGCTCCGTCGGCGTTGAAGTCGATCAGCGAGATCACCGACAACTCCGTCGTTTCAGGGTCTTCCGCTTGGCCGATCCGCACCGTCAGGACGAGATCCGTGGTGTCCCGCAGTGGGTCGGTAGCCTGCCACGCACCAGCCACTTCGGCATCCGGCAACGGCGAGAGCCACTCGGGCAGCGAGAGCTCTTCCGCCGCGAGACCGACCTCTGCCTTGAGTCCTTCGTCGGGCAGCAACTGGGCGATCACCCAGGCGAAGACGATCATCTCGGCGTCGCCGGAGTCGAGGAACATCCGGACGAACTCCGCCGGTTCCGGCAGTCCGTAGGCAGGTGCTTCCTGGTCGGCCGATTCCAGGCTGGCGATCAGAGAACTCGCCAGCATCACGATCGAGTACGGATGTCCGCTGTCGAGCGCGACTGTGATCTGGTCCTCGAGTTCGGGCGTGGTCTCCGCGAAGGCCGAGCCGCGCGCCCCGGCGTCCTCGGCAGCCCGCTTGCGCGGGTCGCCGCTACGACGGTGCTGGGAGGGTCGCTTGCGCTTGGCCATGAGCGAGGAGCCTAGTTGCGTCCTCCCGAGGTCACCACTCTCAGCCGGGAGCTCGAACCGCGGGGAGCTTGACCGCCACTGCCTCGACCGTGCTCTCTTCGTCCGTCTCGGGCCCCGCTGCCTCCGGCTCCAAAGGCTCCGCTGCCGTCTTGTGCTTCGAACCCTTCAGGCCGTGCTGTTTCCGCGCGGCGCGTACGCCCTGGGAGATGCTGTGCCAGATGTGATCCTCACCGATCCGCTGGCGTAGCCCGGTGGCGCGGAGCACCTTGCGTACCCGGAATCGGACTCGGACCAGATAGAGGTCGATTCCTCGCATCTCCAGCCGGTCGAGCAGTGCGGCCAAGGTGTCGGCGCTGGTGATCTCGAGCTGATCGCTGCTCTCCAGGTCCAGCACCAGGGCCTTGGTGTCGGGATACTGGTCCAGGAGTTCCAACACGCGGTCCTTCACCTGCGCGGCGTTGACCCAGAACAACGACTCGTTCAGCCGCAGCACCAGCACGCCCGGCAGAGCGACCCGTTCGGAGTGGTTCTCCAGTGACCCCCAGGCAGCCTTCTCGCCGGGCACCTTGCCCATCACGTCGATGGTGACTCGGCTGGACCGATAGACCAGACCGAAGATGGCCGCGCCGATGGCTACCAGCAGACCGAGCAGCGGCCCAGCCACCAGGACGCCGATCGTCGCTACCCAGGCGGACAGGAAGTCGATCTTCCGCGAGTTGCGGTAGCGGCGCATGGACGGGATGTCGATCAGACCCCAGACCGCATGCACCACGATCGCCGAGAGCACCGCCTTCGGCAAGATCCCGAGTGTCGGTGCGAAGAACAAAATCGCCAACACCGACAACACGGCTGCCGCAAGACTGGCCACCTGGGTACGACCACCAGAACGATCGACTGCGGCAGTCTTCGACAAGCTGCCCGCGACCGCCAGACCACCCATCAGACCGGAAGCCAGACTGCCGGCTCCGGCAGCGAACAACTCCTGATCGGTGCGAACGATGTAGTCGCGCTTCTGCGCGAACAGCCGGGCCGCACTGAGTCCCTCGGCCAGACCGACGAAGCCCAGGGCGACACCAGCCATGATGATGTCGGTGATCCGGTCCAGCGGAATGAGCGGGATGCTGGGCGTCGGCAATCCGGCCGGCACATGACCGACCACCTGCACCCCACGACCGCCGAGGTCCAGGACCTGGGAGAGCACCAGGCCCAGCACCAGCACGACCAGCGACCACGGCACGACCGGCAGTAGCTTCGAGCCGGCGAACACGATCGTCAGTGCGGTGACCGACACCCCGATCGTCAGCAGATTCGCATCGCCGATGCCGGTGACCAGGCCCTGGATCCGGCCCAGCACATCGCGTGGGCCGACGTGGATGCCGAGCAAGCTCGGCAACTCACCCAGGACCACCAGCAAGGTGAGGCCCAGCACGAATCCGGTGATGATCGGTTTGGAGAGGAACTCGGCCACCCAGCCAACCCTGATATGAGCGGCGAAGATCAAGACACCGCCGGCACAGATGGCGGCGGCGGTGGTGAAGGCGACGGCTTGCGCGACATCGCCCGGACCGAGTGCGGCAACCAACGACCCGGACATCACCGAGACGGTGGATACCGGGCCGAGGATCAACT
This sequence comes from Microlunatus sp., assembly GCA_047605905.1. GTDB lineage: Bacteria > Actinomycetota > Actinomycetes > Propionibacteriales > Propionibacteriaceae > Microlunatus. The sequence continues at coordinate 4,121 of JASGEZ010000112.1, read as the reverse complement.
GCTTCGAGCTGCCGAAGACCGCGTACGCGATCAGGGCGATCGGAACGGCATAGAGGCCGACCTCGACCGGGACACCGGCGATCGTCGCGTAGCCCAGGGCCTGCGGCACCGCGAGGGCGGCAACGACGCACCCGGCCAAGAGATCCGGGCGCAACTGCGAGCGCCGATAACGAGGTAGCCAGTCGAGGATCGGAAACCGCAGCCGCACCCAGGGTGAGGCGATCAGGGGCGGGGACTCGACCTTCAGCTCGTCCCGACTCACTCCGCGGTCCCGTGACCCTCAGCCCTGGGGGTGACCGCGACCGGTCTGCGTTCGTCGGCAGCTGCCGGGAGTTCAGCAGCGAGATCGTCGGCGCGCATCGCCTTCGACATCGCCCAGGCGATCCAGCTGAGCAGCGCGACCAGGATGGCACCCACGACGATGTACGCCGAGATGCCCGGCAGTCGGGTCAGCTTGAACATCACCCAGCCGACGATCACGGTCGCCGGGATCGTGACCACCCAGGCGGTCACCATCTCCCGGATGACCCGGCCGTTCACACCCTTGCCGGAGGCGACACCGGCACCGGCCACCGAGGAAGCGGCAGCATGCGTGGTGGAGATCGGAATCCCCAACCCGGTGGCGCCGAAGATCGCGGTCACGGCGCCGACGTTGGCTGCCAGACCCGAACTCGCCCGGAGCTTGGTGATCCGCAGGCCCATGGTCTCGATGATCTTCCAACCACCCCAGATGGTGCCGACGGAGATGGCCGAGTACGCCAGCAGCGGGATCCACCAGTCGATCGCGAACGTACCGTCGGGTCGCATCCCGATGTAGCCACCAGCGAAGAGGACCGCGGCCATGATGCCCATGGTCTTCTGTGCGTCGTTGGCGCCGTGCCCGAAGGAGACCGCGGCGGCCGAGACCAATTGCAGACCCTTGTACGTCTTCGCGTCCTCGCTGAGGTTCCACTGCCGGTGGATCTTGGCCAGGATCAGCATGGCGCCTGCGGCGACCGAGAAGGCAACCAGCGGGGACACCACGATGGCGAGCACCGCGGTGCTGACGACGGACCAGTTGATCGCGCCGAAGCCACCGGCCGCGAGGCCCGCGCCCACCAAACCACCGATGATGGCGTGGCTGGAGGAGGATGGCATGCCCACATACCAGGTGAAGTAGTTCCAGGTGATCGCCGCGATCAATGCCGCGAAGACGACCGCGACCCCCTCGACATCGTGGTGGACCACCTTGGCTACCGTGTTGGCGACCGCGGTCCCGACGACGAAGAACGCCGAGAAGTTGAAGAAGGCCGAAAACCACGGAGCCCAGCGCGCCGGCAGAGCCCTGGTGGCGACGACTGTGGCAACCGAGTTGGCGGCGTCATGGAACCCGTTGGTGAAGTCGAAGAGAAGCGCCAACGCAATAACAGCAATCACGGATATGAGCAGCCAGTCCATGACGATCTTCTCCTCGCACAGTCAACAACGACAAACCCAATCGTCGTGCCACCGAGGGGACACCGCATGGGTCTTTCGGCTCTAACTGGTCGCCCTTTCGTCACCGGACGCACACCCGGCCACCACCCAGTGTTTGCTTCTGCCAAAGAGTAACGGACCAGGACCTGCACCGACTACGCTGTACGCCGTCGCAAGGCAGTGATGGGGCCATCACCCCGGAGCCGGTGGAAGAACGGCACTCGGACCCTGAGGATCGAGCGCTCACTAGAACCACCAGCGGCAGTGGAATGAGTGGGTGTCGGGCAACCGGCGTCAAGAGGGGTGGTACCGCGGGTCCGGTCGCGCGACCGGTGCTCGTCCCTTCGACAGGTTCGACGTACCCGAGGATCCACTGCCGTGACCCAGACCAGTCCTGGTCCCACCGAGACGACCAATCCGTCGCAGAGCACCGTCGCGCCGGCCGCGAGCCGCGCCTACCGTCCGGTGCCGGCGCAGATCGATCTGGTGGCCATGGAGCACGAGATCATCGAGCGCTGGCAGGCCGATCGGACCTTCGAGCGCACGCTCGCGGGATCCGCCGGTCGGCCGGAATGGACCTTCTACGAGGGCCCGCCGACCGCGAACGGGATGCCCGGTACGCACCACATCGAGGCCCGGGTGTTCAAGGACGTGTTCCCCCGGTTCAAGACGATGCGCGGCTACCACGTCGATCGCAAGGGCGGCTGGGACTGCCACGGCCTGCCGGTCGAGATCGCCGTCGAGAAGGAACTCGGCATCAACGGCAAGACCGAGATCGAGGCGTACGGCGTCGGCGCCTTCAATGCCCGCTGCCGTGAGTCGGTGCTGCGGCATGTCGACGCGTTCACCGAGCTCACCACCCGGATGGGCTACTGGGTCGACACCGAGCACCCGTACGTGACCATGGACACCTCCTACGTGGAGTCGGTGTGGTGGGCGCTGAAGCAGATCTTCAGCGCCGGGCTGCTCGCCGAGGACTACCGGGTGACGCCGTACTGTCCGCGCTGCGGCACCGGACTGAGTGACCACGAGCTCGCCCAGGGGTACGAGTCGATCACCGATCCGTCGGTGTACGTCCGGTTCCCGGTGACCGGCGGCCCATTGACCGAGCAGTACGGCGATGTCGCATTGCTGGTCTGGACGACCACGCCCTGGACGCTGGTGTCCAACACCGCGTCGGCAGTGAACCCGGAGCTGGACTATGTCCTGGCCCGGACCGCGGCCGGGGAGCAGCTGGTGGTCGCCGCAGCTCGCCGCGAGGCCGTGCTGGGCGAGGACAGCGAGGTGTTGGCCGAGCTACGCGGTGCCGACCTGGTGGGGACGCCCTATCAGCGACCGTTCGAATGGGTGGAGTTCCCGGCGACGGATGCGCCGGTGCACACCGTGCTGGCCGCCGACTTCGTCACCGCCGAGGACGGCACCGGTCTGGTGCACGAGGCTCCGGCGTTCGGTGCCGAGGACTTCGCCCTCTGCCGGGCCAACGGGCTGCCGATCGTGAACCCGGTCCGCCTCAACGGCACCTTCTCCCCCGATGTCCCGCTGGTCGGCGGCGTCTTCTTCAAGACCGCCGACGAAGCACTGGTCGCCGATCTGGCCGAGCGCGGACTGCTGTTCCGGCGGCTGGACTACACCCACTCCTATCCGCACTGCTGGCGCTGCCACACCGCACTGATCTACTACGCCCTCCCGTCGTGGTACATCCGCACCACCAAGATCAAGGACGAGTTGCTGCGGGAGAACGAGGCCACCGCCTGGCATCCGGACACGATCAAGCACGGCCGGTACGGCGACTGGCTGAACAACAATGTCGACTGGGCGCTGTCCCGCAGTCGCTATTGGGGTACGCCGCTGCCGATCTGGCGCAACGATGTCGATCCGTCGCGACTGGTCTGTGTGGAGTCTCTGGCCGAGCTGTCCTCGCTGACCGGGACCGATCTGTCCGGGTTGGATCCGCACCGCCCGTTCATCGACGAGGTGACCTTCACCGTCGACGGCGAAGAAGGCACCTACCGGCGGGTGCCGGAGGTGATCGACGCCTGGTTCGACTCCGGCGCGATGCCGTTCGCGCAATGGGGTTTCCCGCACGTCGAAGGGTCGAAGGAACGGTTCGAGAAGGCGTTCCCGGCCGACTTCATCTGCGAGGCGATCGACCAGACCCGTGGTTGGTTCTATTCGCTGATGGCGGTCAACACGCTGGTGTTCGACCAGAACTCGTATCGCAATGTCGTCTGCCTCGGGCTGATCCTGGCCGAGGACGGCCGCAAGATGAGCAAGCACCTGGGCAACATCATCGAGCCGATCCCGCTGATGGACAGCCACGGCGCGGACGCGGTGCGCTGGTTCATGGCCGCCGGCGGGTCGCCCTGGGCGGCGCGGAGGGTCGGGCACCAGACGATCAGCGAGACCGTCCGCAAGGTGCTGCTGACGTTCTGGAATGCCGTCTCGTTCCAGGCCTTGTACGCCGGTGCCAACGACTGGACTCCTGCGGGCGCAGCACCGGCGCCGGCGGTCGCGGAACGGCATGTGCTCGACCGCTGGCTGACGTCCCAGACCCAGCTGCTGATCACCGAGGTGACGGAGGCACTGGACGGCTTCGACACGCTGCGGGCCGGCACCGCGCTCACCGAATTCGTCGACGCCTTGTCCAACTGGTACATCCGGCGGTC
>JASGEZ010000111.1:0-38580 GCA_047605905.1 Microlunatus sp. | reverse complement strand
GCACAGCCGGGCTTGCCGGGGTCGTCTTCTCACTCATAGGGACACTCCTTGCTGGTAGATACTCAACCAGCCCGAGTGAGGGTAATTAAAACCCGCCTATGGTCGATGAACTCAGACGCAGAGGGAGTACCGCGAGCGCCGTGCCGCAAGGCGGTCGAGCCAGGGGACTCGATACCCCTCCTCTAACCCTCCGCAAACAATCGGCAACTCTCCCGAGACGTTCCAATACACTTGAGTCCAGTCAGCAAGGAAACCCCTTGATACACCAAGGGAATCCTTGGTAGCCCGAGTTTCGGGCGGGTGCCGGAAGGCCCTCCGATCTCTCCCAGAGGTCACAGGTTCAAATCCTGTCCCCGCTACGAAATAGGCCCTCTGACTAGGGAAAACACTAGTCGGAGGGCCTTCGCCTTTCCTTAGACCACCCGACCATCGTCGAGATCAAATCAGAGGCTTCGGTGAGGTCGATCTCAGCGAGCTGTCGAAGCACCTCGCACACGTCCCGTGCGGCCCGCTCCACGAGTCCCACACGTTCCCCGCCGCCGAAACTGCACGTCCTCATCGCCAACCTCGGGGAGGGCTGATGGTGGGATCCCAAAGGGATCTCGGACTTGCTTTCGGTGCCGGGATCTGGGAACCACGGGCTCGGCCTCCCATACGCCAGGACTAGGACAGACTCGGGGGCTGCGGCTCGTATCCACTGGACGATCGACGCAGTATTCCGAGCGAACTGAACGCGCCTTTGCCGCCGAACTTCTCGCTCCGGCCGATGGCGTGGCAGAGATTCTTGGCGGAGACTTTTCCGACGAGGCTCTGCAGCGTGCTGCCGAGTACTTCCAGGTGAACGCGGTCCTGGTTCAGCACCAGGTCGAGAACCAGATCGCTGCCTGACAGGACGGCCTCATACGCGGACGGCGTCGCACAGTGAATCGAAAGACGCATCGTCAACTCGGGCATAGGATTACGGCATGGACGTCTGCGAGGTCTGTGGCCTCGACCGGGATGCGATCGGTGCCGATGAGGTGATTCCTCGCGTCCAGGCGGGTCTGGCCGGGTTCCTCGACGCGCTCGCTTCCGGTTCACCGAGTCTGGCGCAGCGGCCCACGCCTGACACCTGGTCGGTCCTCGAATACTCCGGACACATCCGCGACGTGCTGTTGAATCAGCGCGAGGGAATCATCGTCGCTCTGATCGAGCACGAGCCCGTCAAGCAGAAGATGTACCGGGACGAGCGCGTGAACCTCGGCATGTACGCCCCGGAGTCGGCCGCGGACATCAGTCAAGGCATCGAGGTGGCCGGTCGGCTCTTCGCCAACACGTACCGAGTTCTGACGCGCGAGCAGCTCTCCCGAACCGCCATCTACTCCGGTACGCCGCGCACGCTGACCTGGATCGGCGCACAGGCCGTCCATGAGGTCGAACACCATCTGGCCGACGTACGCAGGTCCGCCTAGGCGCTGGGCTCCCACGGCAGAACGTCCAGGTCTCGTGGGCCGGCATCGATCAGATCGATGATCTCCGCCTCGCTCACCGGGTGACCACCCCAGGCGTCCACACCGACATTGATCATCCGGCCACGCTGCCGCCACGCTTCGTGAACATGGCCGCACAGCAGCCACGAGCCGTCGTCGACAACGCGCCACGGCGCGAACGTGTCCACGATGACCCTGCCGTGGCGATCCTCCAGACCGCTCAGCTCCGAATCGGCGTACGGGAAATGCGAAGCGTGGACCTTGACGCCGTTGCTCAGGGTCAGCGAGGTGTTCGTCAAGATCAGCTCGGCGAGTCGACAGCGCTCGCGGTAGATCTCGATGAACCGTTCGCCGCGCTTCCCGTTGCAGGGGTGGCAGCGGTCGTGATTGCCGGCCACCAGCGTCACCTCGACCGGGATCCGGGCCAGGTGCGCGAGAGTGTTGTCGAGGGTGCCGAGGGCGACATCGCCGAGGTGCCACAGTTCATCATCGGCCTTGAACATCTCGGCCGCACGGTTCACCAAGTCAACATTCATGTGGTCGACATCGGCGTACGGACGGCCGCAGTACCGGATGATGTTCTGATGCCCGTAGTGGGTGTCGGAGGTGAAGTACCGCATCCGTCAAGCCTGCCGGAAATCAAGCCTGCCGCCCACTGAGTTGTTGGGTGCGGGGCTCCGACAACCAGCTCACTGGGCGACTCCGATGGCTGACCACAGCCAGCAGATTACGTTCCACCTGCCGACCGACTAAGCGGTAGTATGTTTTTATGCGTACGACGGTGGATCTCCCCGACGAGTTGATGCGGGCAGCCAAGGCCCGGGCAGCGACCCGCGGGGAGTCGCTGAAGGAACTCTTCGAGCGTGCTGTGGCCACCGAGATCGGCCGTTCCCGACGCGGTCGGCGGGTGTCGTTTCCACTGGTCGGGTCTGACGGTCCGGCCGTGACCCAGACCGAGGTCGAAGCGGCTGATGCGTTGGCCCAGGAAGAGGACGATCTGCATCGAGCGTTCGGGTGACTCTGCTCGACGTCGGGCCGCTTCTCGCGTTGGTTTGGCAGCGTCACGAGGCACACGAACGGGCCATGGCGTGGCTGGATGCCGTCAACGAGCGGTCTGGTGTCTGCCGGGTTACGGCGATGGGCTTGTTGCGGCTTCTTTCCAACCCTGCCGTGATGTCGACCGACGTGGTGAGCAGGCGGAACGCGTGGCGGGTCTTGGATACCGTGCTGTCTGACGATCGGTTCGAGTGGTGCGACGAGCCGGGCGGCGTCACCGACGAGTTCCGCCGCTTGTCGGCGACTGATGACCGCAGCCACAAGTTGTGGACCGACGACTATCTGGCGGCGTTCGCGCTGGCCACGTCGAGTTCGTTGACGACGCTCGATCGCAAACTTCCGGTCCGTTATCCCGACCTGGATGTGATCGTCATCTGAAGGCTGACCACAACGAGACCATGTTTGAGCAGGTGCCAGCCTCCGGTGTGCCCGGCTGATGCCACCAAGGAGCGTGATCCGCCAGCCGGCGATACGCCCTTCAGTTAGGAGCGTCGGCGCTTGCCGAGCAACCACTCCCAGACCTCCGGGCTGTTGAAGGCAAGATCCCAGCTGTTGTGGGCAGAGGTGTTCAGGTACCCGCTGTCCCCTGGCGACTCGTAGCTCACCTCGGTGTAACGCAGGTCGCGGTGTCCGAGGTCGCGAAGAATCTCGACATTGATCCGCGAACCGTCGACCGGCGACACCGTGTCCTGAGTCGCGTGGAAGAACCACAGCGGAGTCCGCAGCGCGGGTCGCAGCCTGGCGCGAGTCGCGTGCCCGGACAGCCACTCGACTGTGCCGGCCTCTCGCCCGCTCGCCAGCACCGCGCCGGCGAAGAGATCCGGCTCGTCCAGCAGGAGCGCCAGCGCTCCCTCGGCGCCACGGGAGAGGCCGACCACATACACGCGGTCGCGATCCACCCCGGAATTGCGACGGATCACGTCTCGCACCAGCGCAGCCAGCAGACGTCGCCGGTTGCGGGTCTGCCAGTGAATGCCGCCACCCGTGCCGGTCGCCTCGTCGTAGCTGTCGTAGGCATCGAACACCGCCGGCGCCTGTGGAGCGACGACGTAGGCGTCCTCATGCCCGAGTACGCCGGTCGCGCCACGGCTGGAGAGCACCTGGGCGAGATTGTCGGTTCCCACTTGGCCCGAACCATGCAGGAACAGCACGAGGGGCGCGCGAGAATGCCGCTGCGCCGGCCTGCGGAGCCGATAGTGCAGGACGTTCTTGTCCGAGCCGTCGGCGGCGATCACGCCCTTTGTGAAATCGTGAAGATCCAGCTCGGTCAGGGACTCCGCGGCAGCATCGACCTCCCAGCGAGACTCGTCGACAAGACCGCCGTCCGCACGAACCACGGCCGCCGTCCGCTCAACCGCCACGACAAGGGATGCGCCAAACGGTTCGGGCGTCTGCGTCGCCTGCACCCGTTGGCGCTGCACGATCGTCCCGTCCGCCGCGTACTCGCGGAACAGCATCGGCTCGGTGTTGCCGGCGATGAACCGGTACGGCTGCGGCAGCGTCTCGTCCAGCCCGGCCAGCTCGAACACGACATAGCGGCCACCCGTCGCCTCGCCGGTCGAGGCACTGGATCGGGTGTAAGCGCGAGCGATCGTCAGGGGTGTCGGATCAGCGTCACCGACCCGTACCGTGAGCGAGAAACAGCGGGCCAGATCCCGGCACCCGAGCACGGCAATGCCGACATCGATGCAGACAGCCGTGATTCGCGTACCGACCGGTGTGATGTGGGCGAGCAGTCGCGACCCTTTCGTCGGTGCCGGACGGCTGGCGCGAACCGGCGCGGCTTCCGCCGTCGCAGGCGTCACTGAGATCATCGTGGCCGCCGCCAGACCGGCTGCACCGGTCGCCAGAAACGCTCGTCTACTGGGTTGCATCGTCCGTCCTCCGAATCAGGGTTGGCAGTTCGGGCACGTTATCAGCCGGCTATCCGGCCCGAAGTCGCGTTCAGAGTCGTGGATCGACGTGGATCTTGGTCCCGGGGCCTGCCCCTCGGACGGGCTCTCCGGCGAGCATCGCGCCAACGGACTCGAGCGGGATCGTCGCGCGGATCAGCGGCCGCGGATCGACCACCCCGCCGGCGTACGCAGCGATCGTCTCGGCCAGACCCGGCGAGGCAGACAGGACTCCGACCAGGGTCACGTCCTTGAGCGCGACCTGCCTGGTGTCGATCCGGCTCGGCGAGCCCGCCAAGCCGATGCAGACCACCCGACCTGCCGGCTCGACCAGGTCCACGGCCAGGACCGGCAACTCCGCGGCGTCGGAGGCATCGACGACTGCGTCGAACGGTAGATCAGGCACGGTCTGCGCGGTCCAGGCCCGGTCGAAGCCCAGGGTTCGGGCGAACTCGAGACCTCGCGCGTTCTCCCCCAACAGGTGCACCTCGGCGCCCGCCGCGCGCAAGAACATGGCCGTCAGGAGTCCGATCGTCCCAGGTCCGGTGACCAGGACTCGATCGCCAGGTCCGGCACAGGCGGCCCGAGCGGCACGTAGCGCGTTCCCACCCGGCTCGACAAGCGCGCCCAGGGTGGCATCGACCTGATCCGGCAAGCGGTGCAAGGAACTCACCGGAACGGCGAGCTGTTCGGCGAGCGCACCCGACAGCGCGCGTACGCCGACCTCGCGCCGGTCCGCGCAAACGTGCTGATGTCCGCGCCGGCAGCGACGACAGGTGCCGTCACCGATCATCGTGTCGCCCATGACGCGCTGACCGAGCCAGGTCTCCTCGACACCCGCACCGATCGAGACCACCCGGCCCGCCCACTCGTGCCCGGGTCGCAGGGGATAGGTCGAGTGACCCGACTGGAGATAGGGCATGTCTCCGCGATAGAACTCCACGTCGGTGCCGCAGACCCCGACCCGTTCGACCTCGATGACCGCCTCGCCGGGACCAGCCTGCGGTGCCGGCACCTCGTCGACGAGGTAGGTCCGGGGACCGGTGAGGACAAAGGCACGCATGATGGCCCTACTCTGCCAGCAGCCAGCGCGGCGGTTGTGCCGGCACCTGTCCGGTGCAGGCGGCCTCGACACAGTCGCGCAGACTGCGCAGGTGCATGCCGAGACCCAGTCCCGCGGCCCCGTAGTGCGCGTACTTGGCCGAGTTGGTGACGATGGCACGTGCCGCCGGCGGGATGACCGGCTCCTCGATGAAGCACCAGCAGGTGTCGCAGATGACCGAGCCCCCGAACTGCTCGATCGTCTCTACGTAGCCCGCCGCACGGGCCTGCGAATAGACCTCGCGACCGCAGGTGACGATCATCTGCACCCGCTGGTTCTTGCTCCGGCCGGCAACAAGCCCCGCCAGCGCGGCCAGCTCGGACAACGAGAAGTGCGGATTGCCGAGGGACACCAGGTCGATCTCCGACCCCGTCGCCCCGAGATCAGCGCCCCCGAGATCAGCGGCCTCGAGATCGGCGACGGCACTGTTGAGTTCGAGCCACGTCTCTCGCAGTTCGGCTGCGCCGACCACGAAGCGCTGCTTCACGGGCATCCCACCCGTGGCCTGCTCGACGGTGCTCGCCTCCGGTGTCACGCCGACCAGGTGGAACATCGCCGCTGCCGAGGTCGTCGCGAACGCCGCGCCGAATGCCTTGAGGTCGTCACGCGACACCGGGTATGCCTCCAGCCCGCAGACCGCCGGGATGTCGTTGGGCGCGAGTTTCCCGACGTGATAGCCGAGCACCGGGAACAGACAGTCGTCGATCTCCGCCAGCGGCCCGACCTCGACGACCACGGTGGCGCGCCGCTCGGCGTCGAGGTGCTGACCGGCCAACGGAGCCCGGCCGGTGATGGCGATCAGGAGATCCAGATAGTCCGGATACTTCATGGTGCGAGCCCCGATGACCGAGTTGGCGAACTGCACCACATTCGACTCCGCCGTGGCGATCTGCTGACCGAACCGCGGCGAACCGGCCAGCAGGTACGGCGCGCAGGTGTAGGTCGGCCGTACCCCCATCTGCTCGTACGCGTCCGCGAGTTGCTCCGACGGTTCGCCCATCGTCGCAGGCACACGCTGATCCCGCCAGCGGTGGCGATCCACGCAGATGGCGTTCATCGTGGTCGGCACCCGCACCCGGGCACCCAGATCGCGCAGTGCGACTGCGTACGCCAAGCTTCCCGGGCCCTGATAGAAGACTCCGTCCACGTGCGCCGATACGACGTCGATCAACTCGGTCGCGCCCTCCAACTCGGCGGCACGCAGCACGATCCGGATGGCCACCTGGGCCGCTTCGCCGAAGTCCCCGTCGAGGAGCTGCCGATCGACCTCGGACAATCGCACCCGCCCACCGACCCGGTCAACCGCCGCAACCGCAGCCGATCCCGCGCTCGGACCGCTGCCCGGGTAGATCACGCCATCGACCACCGTGGCTGTCGACCGTGAGGCCAAGGCAGCGAAGTCCGCGAGATCGAGCCGGACGACCGGGATGGTGCGATCGAACAACTCCTCGGCAACGACCACGCCCACGGTCAGGATCGACTCTCGGTGACTGAAGACCAGCGCCGCGGGAGCGGTCCCGGCGAACAGCATCTCGACGATCGCACCGCTGCCACTGCACGAGCCACGGCCACTCGGCAGCGCCACAATCTTCCCGCTCACGCACTGACCATGGAGCGGGTGGTGGGTGTCGGTGACCATCCCGGAAACCGGATCGACACCGCCCCAGAAGCTCAGCGGGGCATCGCTGAACAAGACCTCGCCGGTGGCCGTCCCCGGCACCAGGCTTTCGCCGGCAAGGCTGCCCGGGGTCCCGTCCGGCTCGTCCTCGGTCTCCGCTCGGGTCACGAGAGCACAGCCTACGGTCCGCACACGGGTCCCCTCCCGGCGGCGACACCAGCGAAAAGGTTTAGACCAATTGCTAGGGTGAGGATCATGAGCAACCCGACGGTCAAAGTGCCGCGGTACTACACCGTCAAGACCCAGATCGCCGAACTCATCGACGGCGCCCCGGCAGGCACCGCGCTACCCACCGAGCGCGAACTCGCGGTTCGGTTCGACACCTCCCGGACGACCGTACGCCAAGCGTTGGCCGAGCTCGTCGTCGACGGCCGGCTGGAGCGGACCCAAGGCAGCGGCACATTCGTCGCCGAGCCGAAGATCGTCCAGGTCCGACAGCTCAACTCCTACACCGAGGACTTGTGTCAACAGGGCCGCACCCCCTCCAGCACCGTGCTCTCGGTGACCAGAGAGCGAGCCTCGGAAGCGGTCGCGGCGAACCTGGCGCTGGACCCCGGTGCCGTCGTGCACCGCGTCGAGCGACTTCGTGGTGTGGCCGGCGAGCCTTTGGCCCACGAGGTCGCCTGGCTACCCGGTCCGCTGCCCCGGCTTCGTCAGGAGCTGGAGCGACGCGGTTCGCTGTACCAGACCTTGCGAGAGGCGTACGGCATCGAACTCAGCCGCGCCGAGGACACTGTGGAGACCGCCCTGGCCGGGCCCGCGGAGGCGCAACTGCTGTCGGTCGACGTCGGATTGCCGATGCTGCTCATCCACCGCACCGGCTACGACCCGACCGAGCGGCCGGTCGAGTGGACCCGGTCGGTCTTCCGCGGTGACCGTTTCCGCTTCGTGGCCGTCAGCTCCTTGGACGCGTGACGGCCACTCCGCAGAGCTCAGTTGGACACGCCGGCCGAGGAAAAACCGAACCCGTCCCCGGCTTCCGGCTTGCCCGCCTGCTGCTTCCAGGTCGCCTGCCACACCACCGGCAACTGGTCCGAACCGGAGGACCGGTACAGGTAAACCCGCCCACCATGCTCCCCGGGCGCGCCGATGGCGAGACCGGACTGTGGCGAAGCGATGCTGGTGCCGAATGCCGCCCCGGTCGTCGGCGTCGGGGCCGTCAGCAGTTGATATTGACCGGTGAACGAGAACGGGAAGTCGTCGTCCGGTGTCGGTTCGTTGACGCCGATCGCCGTGACGCTGCCGGCCTGCCGATGACCACCGATCGTGTCTCCCGGCGCGCCGACCAACAGGTCCTGAGCCACCCACGCCGTGTCGTCGACGTAGAAGCCCAACTCCGACAAGGTCGCACCGAAGTGCGCGCCTGCGCGCGGCACCCCCGGCACCCCGTCACGACCGGCCACGATCTCGACCGACTGGAAGCCGGGATTGTCCGCCCAGCTGCCGTAGTAGTAGCGGACCACGGCTCCCGCGCCGGCCGCACCGTTCACGGATTGCCCCGGCACCCCGGCCCAGCGCCTGGTCAGCGCGGCGCCGAAGTGATTGCCGGCCGTCGGCTCGCCGGCGATCCCGGGACTCGCCTGGGTCAGCAGAGTGGCCTTCTGCGGCTTGCCACCGCCGGGGAAGTAGGACACCAGTACGGCTCCGGCGCCGGTCTTCCCGTTGACCTTGCGTCCGGGCGCACCCACCGCGTAGCTGCCGACGACAGACGCGCCAAGCCGGTCACCCGAGCCCGGCGAACCGGGAATGCCTTTCGTCGCCAGCGTCACCTGGCGCGGATGAGTCAGTTTGCCGCGCACGTACGGCAGATCGACGAACGCACCGGCGTTCTTGTGCCCGGACACCTTCTTGCCCGGCGCACCGACGCGCAGCACATAGGCGTGGTCGCCCAGATATCCCTCGGTTCCCACCGCCGTCCCGAAACGAGCCCCGGTCGAGGCCGCACCCGGTACGCCCTTCGACGCCTGGGTGAGCAGCTTCCCGAACGTCAACCCCTTCTTGGAGCCGTAGAACAAGGCCACGCCACCGGCGTTGCGGTGGCCTTTGACGTCGAGGCCGGGAACGCCGACCGCGACATCCTCGTAGTCGTCGGCGTTGAAGTAGCCGCGTACGACGCTGGTCCCGAAGCCGTCGTGAGCGTGCGACTTCGGCAGTTTCAGCGCCTGCGGCTTGTGCTCGAGCAGGCAGCTGTAGCGCACCTCGACCACCCCGGCGCCACGCTTTTTGCCGACCGACTCCCCCGGCACTGCGATCACAGCATCGAGCTGAGACGATGCCTCACACCTCGACTTCGCTTCGGCCGTCGACACCAGCGCGGCCGGCCCGGCCACCGCCGCGGCCAGCGGCAGGCTGAGCGCGACGCTCCACCCGGCCCATGCCCGAATTCGATGAGATCTTGCCATCTCAGATGCCCCCCTCGTGATTCTCGACAGACAGACCGTAGATCCATCCAGGGGAGCCGCATCAGGACAAATGTCAGTGTTCCGGGATATCGCCTTCGGTCAGCTCCTGGCCCACTGTGCGTACGGACGGCTGAACAGCTCGGCGTTGGTGTAGCGGCTGTCCGCCGTCACGTTCTCCCCGGCCCACACCGGCACCCGCCACGGCGAGTCCTCGGCCGGCACCTCGAGTTCAGCCATCACCAGCCCCGCATTGGCACCGGCGAACTCGTCGACGATCCAGCCCGCCCACTCGCCACCGAGTTCATGACGGGTCTTGGCGATGGGGAACCCGTCCGTGGGTATCGCCAGCAGGGCCCGGGCATCCTCGGCCGGAATCTCGTACTCGTACTCCGGCCGCCCGATGCCGACCTGTTTGCCCTTGATCGTCAGATAGCCGGTCGCGTCGTCCACCAGACGGACCCGGATGCTCATCCCCGGCTTGGTACACAGGTACGCCTGGCTGAGCGAACTGCTGGACGTCACGGCCGTCCGCCACTCTTCGCTCACGACCACCAGCTTGTGCTCGAACTCGGTACCCATGACGCGCAGCGTACGCGTCAGTCCCCGTCGGCCTTGACCACCAGGACCGCCATCGGCGCGTCCAGCAGCACCCGCTGGACGGTCGACCCGAGCAGCAGCTTGCCGACCGCGCTCCGCCGCCTGGAACCGATCACCAGCAGCGACGCGTCGATCTCGCTGGCGAGATCCACCAGCGATGCGGCAACGCTGTACCCTTCCGCGGTAGTACACACCTGCAGGGCAAGGTCCGGATGATCCGAAAGGGCCTCCCGCACCCGATCCTCGATCCCCTGCCTGAAGTCGTCCGGATCCGCTGTGTCCGGGACGATATGCAGCACGGCCAGCGACTCGCCGTGCAGCACGGCCTCGGCCGCCGCCCTGCGCAGCGCCGCCTTGCCCTGGTCGGTGTCGCTGTGAGCAACGGCCACCGTCATCTTGTCCTCCTGGTCACCTGCGTGGCTCGACGCTAGCACGGGTCTGCGACGGGCATTGCCGCACAGGAACGACCACTACTGTGTGCAGCCTGCTGGTCGTCGCCATCACCTGGAGCGCGGTCACCGAACTCCGGGATCGCAGGGCGAGGACCTGGTCAAGTAGTCCAGCGGGATGTCAGTCCGCCCGGCTGGAGACAGCTACCCGGTTGGACTGGACAGAGAGCAATGCCTCGTGACCATTTCTTCGCCTGCCAGGGCACGCCGGCTGCTTGCTTCCTTCCTCGGTCTGACGATGATCGTCGGCGCGCTGATCGCCACCACTGATCCGGCGGCGGCCAAACCCAGCTCTCCAGGTCGCTATCTGGTGCTCAGTTCCTCGGACTCGGTGGACCGCCCGGTGGCCAAGGCCGAACGACTCGGCGGCGACGTGGTGCACACCTTCGAGCACGTCACCGACGGGTTCAGCGCCGAACTCACACCGGCCCAGGCGGAAAAGCTGGAAACCGATCCCTCGATCGACGAGGTGATCCCGATGAAGCGGTATCAGATGGCTATGCAGACCAACGCGGCGGTGACACAGTCCACAGCGCCCTGGGGGCTGGACCGGATCGACCAGCGCAAGCTGCCGCTGAACAGCAAGTATGCCTACACCAGCACCGGCGCCGGCAGCACCGTGTTCGTACTCGACTCGGGAATCCGGCTGACTCACACCCAGTTCCAAGGCCGCGCGGTGAGCGGCTGGGATTTCGTCGACGAAGACTCCAACGCCGGCGACTGCTACGGCCACGGCACGCACGTAGCCGGCACCATCGCCGGCAGCACGTACGGAGTTGCCAAGAGCGCTCGGCTGGTCTCGGTCCGGGTCCTCGACTGTGGCGGTGGTGGGTGGCCTGACGACGTGATCGCCGGCCTCGAGTGGGCAGTGGCACACAAGCCCGCCACCGGGCCGGCCCTGGTCAACATGAGTCTCGGTTTCTCGATCGATGATGCCCAAGACCAGGCCGTAGCCGACCTGGTCGACGCGGCGGTGAACAGTGCGGTCGACGAAGGACTCTCGGTTGTGGTCGCCGCCGGCAACGATGGCGAGGACTCGTGCGACTTCAGCCCCGCTCGGGCCGAGTTGGCCATCACCGTCGCAGCCGGCACCAGCTCCGATGCCCGAGCGTCGTTCAGCAACCTGGGCAGTTGCGTCGACTTGTACGCCCCGGGCGACAACATCCGATCCGCGTCGAACGGCTCGAACACCTCGCTCGCGTATGAGAGCGGGACCTCGATGGCCACGCCGCATGTGAGTGGCGTCGCGGCCCGGATGTTGCAGGACAACCCGCTCGCGTCCCCGGCCTCGCTCACCGACGAGATCATTGCTCGCTCGACCCCTGATGTCATCACGGGCGCCGACGCCGCGGACACGCCCAACAGACTGCTGTACGTGGCTCCGCCGACTCTGCTGGCCGGCGCGCCGACCAAGCTGACCATCAGCAAGAGCCTGACCGCCAAATCCGCGACTGTCCGCTGGGCCACACCCAGCAGCAACGGCGGATCGGCCATCACCGGATATCGCGTGATCCGCACGGGCAGCACCGACAGCAAGAGCAAGCGCGTCGTCGTCGCCGACCTGTCCGCCACCGCCCGCAGTCACACCTTCACCGGCCTGAACTCGGGCGGATCGTACTCCGTACGGGTGCTGGCCCTCACCGCCAACGGCCCGGGGGCCGGCGCGGCGGCCACCGTCAGGATGTACGCCAAGCCCGGCAAGCCGGGCATCAAGAAAGCGTCATCCGGAACCAAGAAGAGCAAGGGCATCTCGGTGACCGCGCGCTGGAAGAAGCCGACCAGCGGTGGCCCGGTGGCCAGCTATCAGGTCAAGGCCGACCGGCTCGGCAGCAGCAAGAACAAGACCGTGAAGGTCAAGGCCGGTGTCTACCAGGTCAAGATCACCGGACTGGCCAAGAACAAGAAGTACAAGATCACCGTCCGGGCCGTGAACGCCGAAGGCGCCAGTTCCTGGTCGAAGAAGTCGAACACCGTCAAAGCGAAGTGACCCGCTCGGCCTACCCGTCGAGACCCAGACCGCGGCGACCGATGTCGTTCAGCTGGTCGACCGAATAGCGGTTGGGCCAGGATGCCTCGTAGTTCTCCTCCGGGAAGTCGTACGGGCTGTTGCCGGCCAGGAACGCCTCACGCACCTTGGTCTGGTAGTTGACGTTCTTGGTGCATAGCGGTGCTGCCGGGATGTACATGACATTGCCCCAGCCCTGCTGGTCGGTCACCGGCGCGACCGAGTGGATCATGTCGCAATGCCACCAGACCGAGTCACCGGGCACCACATCGGGGATCGAGGAGACCGCGTCGAGCAGCACCTCGTGATAGCGGCGGCTGACCGGGAAGGTCCGGTTGATCGCCACACCGCACATCTCGTCGGCGGGCACGTCGTCCAGCAGTGGCCGCAACATCAGGTACGCCATCGCCTTGGGAATCGGCACGGTGTGCAGCACGCCTTGGTCGTTGTCCATCTCCGACAGCGCCGTCCAGCCCTGGAAGGTGCGGAACGCCGAGCACATGGTGGAGCCCGGATACTGATTCGCCTCGGTGCGGTAGGCGGCGTCCCACGGGTCGTAGGCCGCGACGTCACCGCTGAACAGGTGCCGGAAGTGCTGCTGGTAACCCTCGGTCATCCACAGATCCAAGGTGCCGGGATCCAGGTGGGTGCCCAGGCCGCCCGAGTTGGCGCCCGGCGGGCGGCGGCGAATGCGATCGGGGTAGAGCGTGTCGACATCACGCTCGAACCAGCGGCGGCCCTCGCTCTCGGCGGTCCACTGCGCGTTGAGGAACAGCTGCACGGTAGCCATCCGCGGATGGGTCCGCGCCTCCATCTGGGCGCTGGACCAGTAGATCGGATAGATCTCCGGCTTGCTCATCTCCGCGCTCAGGGTGCTGAAGAAGTCGTCGGCCGGCCCCGCGTAGTTCTCGAAGAAGGCGTTGGAGTCGACGTAGTCGACGATGTCGCGGTCCCACCGCTCGGCCTCGGCGCGCTCGAAGTGACCCCTGATCACCGCGCAACCGCGACGCTTCAACAGCGCCAACTGCTCGGCGGACACCGTGCCGGCGGCGATATCGGCGTACTCGATGACCGGCCAGACCTCGGCGCCACGCTCGCGAGCGGCCTTGATGTCGGCGATCTCGTCGGCCAGGAAGGACTCGAGTTCGGCGATCACGTCGGCGACCGTGCGTCCCGACTGCTCGATCCGAGTCCGAATAGCGGCTTTGATCTCGGTGATCGCGGCTGGGATGTCATCGGGGATCGTCTCCCAATGCGGCAGTCCGGTCACCGGTGAGATCGTTCCCGTCGCGGTGGCGGTGGGGGTCATCGTCGTCCTCCTAAAGATCTGTAAATACCCCTAACAAATGGGTGGATCTACTGTACGGATTCCTGGCGCTAAAGTGCAAGGATTCCTAACAACTTCTTGGCCAGATCGGAGAAGCGTGTGACTCCGTCCGAGAGCGGACCCAGACGGCCCTCGCTGAGCGTGGTCCGCGAACTGACCGACCGCCATGTCGTCGATCAGCTGCTGGCCGCGCCGGAACTCACCCGCGCCGAACTCGCGGCCCGGACGGCCATCTCCAAGCCCACCATCTCCGAATCGGTCCGTCGCCTCACCGCGGCTGGGGTGCTCACCGAGGCCGGACAGCAGGTCGGACGCCGGGGACCAGCCGGTACGTTCTATCGGCTGCGCGCCGACGTGGGCGTCGCCGTAGCCGGCTCGGCCGGACCCGATGGCGTGCTGGTCGAGCTGTTGGATCTGCACGGCAGTTGCCTCAGCCGATCCCACCGATCGGTGGCCGTCCCCGCAACCCGGTCTGCCCTGGAGCCGCTGCTGGTTGAAGCGACCACCGAGGCCCTGGCCGGCACTCCGGGCCCGGTGCTCGCCGCGACCCTCAGTGTGGCCGGGCCGGTGGATCGCGCCACCGGCCGGCTCGTCCGGTTGCCCGACTCGCCATTCCTGGTCGATGCCCTGGATCCGGCACCGCTGCTCGCTCCCCTGCTCGGGCTCGCCCCGATGGTCGACAACGATGTCGATTGGGCAGCTCTGGCCGAGCGCTCCCTGGGCAGCACGCAAGGGCTGGACGATTTCGCGTACGTGTTCCTCGGCCCCGGTCTCGGTGGCGCGGTGGTCAACGGCGGAGCGGTGCTGCACGGTGGCCGGGGACTGGCCGGCGAAATCGCCCACGTACGCACGATCGGCCCGGGCGGACAGTCCCGGCGACTGGTCGAGGTATTCGCCGACCTGGGTCTGCGCCGCCCGGGGAGTGCCGCGCTCGATGTCGATCGGCTCCGGATCGCTCTGAACGGGGCGACTCCGGCTGATCGAGCGACCCGCCAGGTCATCATCACCGCATTGGCCGGAGTGATCGCCTCGATCGGTGCCGTGCTCAACCCACAAGCCGTCGTGATCGGCGGACCCTGGGCCGACCACCCGGCACTGGCCGAGCAGCTACCCCGGGCCGTCGCAGAGCTGGCTGTGGTGCCGGCCGAGATCCGCTTCGCCGAACTGGGCGCCGATGCCCCTCATCTCGGTGCCCGTCAGTCGGCCGTGGCCGCCGCCCGGGAAGCGCTCAGCCAGCGGCTGCTCCCGCCACCGGCTGACCAGGTGATTGAGTAGCTCCTCGTGGGATTCACCAAGGCCGAACTGAAGTCGTACGAAGGCGCCAGCGTGCCCGACCTGGTCGGACCAGGCCTGCTGCTGCTCTTCGTCGGCATCAATCCGGGACTGTGGACCGCCGCCACGCAGACCCACTTCGCCCATCCGGGCAACCGGTTCTATCCGGCGCTCCGGCTGGCGGGCATCATCGACCGCGACATCAGCCGGACCGACGGGATGACCGACGACGACCGCGCCTATCTGGTCGCCCGTGGCATCGGCAACACCAACCTGGTCAACCGCGCCACCGCCCGGGCCGACGAGCTGAGTGCCGATGAGCTGCGAGCCGGTCGGGGTCGGCTCGAGGCATTCGTCTCCGAGCATCACCCGAGAGTGGTCGCGATCGCGGGCATCACCGCTTACCGGACCTCTTTCGGCCGACCGAAAGCGAAGCTCGGCGAACAACCCGAGGGGATCGGGAACGCTCGGCTGTGGGTGGCGCCCAACCCCAGCGGGCTGAACGCCCACGACACCATCGCCAGCCTCGCCGCCGCGTACGCCGAACCGGCCGTGGCAGCTGGACTGGAACTCGCTTCATCCCCAACCAACTGAAGTCTCATCCCCGTCATCGGGGACGAGCCTTCACCTTATTGGCCTGGTCAACCGATTCGGCAGGTTCGACGCTACCGTGGCGCCCATGCCCGACTCTTCCGATCTGCTCAGTCAGCCCTACCCGATCCACCGGCATCAGCTGGACAACGGGCTGCGGGTGATCGCCAGTCCGGATCAGGTGGCACCGTCGGTGGCGGTCAACCTCTGGTACGACGTGGGGTCCCGGCACGAGCTTCCGGGCCGGACCGGCTTCGCCCACCTCTTCGAGCACGTGATGTTCCAAGGGTCGCGGCACGTGCCCTCCGGGCAGCACATCGGCTTGTTGCAGGCTGCCGGCGCGTCGGTGAACGCCACCACCTGGTTCGACCGCACCAACTACTTCGAGACCCTGCCGACCGGCGGGCTCGACCTGGCGCTGTGGCTGGAGGCCGACCGGCTCGCCACGCTGCTCGACGCCCTCACGCAGGAGAATCTGGACAACCAGCGCGAGGTCGTCAAGGAGGAGAAGCGGCAGCGCTACGACAACGTCCCGTACGGCGATGCGATGCAGCATCTGATCGAGCTGACATTCCCTGCCGATCATCCGTACGGGCACACCGTGATCGGTTCGATGGACGACCTCGACGCGGCGACGGTCGAGGACGTGCAGGACTTCTTCAGCACGCACTACCTGCCCAACAATGCCGTGCTCTCGATCGTCGGTGACTGCGACGCCGAGGCCGCATTCGCCAGGGCTGACACCTACTTCGGATCGATCCCGGCGGGTCCCGAACCGCCGAAACCGAACGAGGATCCGCTGCCGCCGCTGACCGGACTGCCGAGAGCCGAGCTGACCGCCGACGTGCCGGCCGACGCTGTCTATCTCACCTGGCGATTTCCCGCCGTCGGTACGCCGACCTTCGACGCGATCGATCTCGGGATGACCGTGCTCGGGCACGGTCAGACCTCGCGTCTGCATCGCCGGCTGGTCCGCCGGGAGGAACTCGCCGAAGCCGTCTCGGCCAGCGGCATGGGGCTGATCGGCGGCACCTCGTTGGGCTACGCCTACGCCCGGGCTCGGGACGGCGTGTCGATCGAGAAGGTGCACGACGTGCTGCTGGAGGAGATCCAGCGAGCGCTGGCGGACGGGATCACCGAGACCGAGCTCCGCCGTGCCAAGGCTCAGTTCGAACGGCACTGGCTGCACGAGCTGGCCAGGATCGACTCCCGCGCCGACGCCTTCGGCGAGTTCGCCACCCTGCACGGCGACCCACACCTGGTGAACCGGCGACTGAACCAGATCGATGCGATCACCACCGACGATGTCCGGACGGCGTTACGCTCCGCACTCGACCCCGAGCACCGCTCGATCCTGACCTACCGCCGAGCAGATTCCTGACCCCGATCCCCACTTCGCGGTGGATGCAGCCACCACGAAGTCGTATCGACTGCCAGAAAGGTTCCGTCCATGACCGTGCTGGACGCCCGCGGGCCCCGTTCCACGACCCCTCCTCCGATCACCCCGCCTGGTCCCTGGTCATTTCCGGCGGTGGAGCGACACACGCTCGGCAACGGCATCGAGGTACACGCCTATCATCTGCCAGGGCAGCAGATCGTAGCCGCGCATCTGGTGCTGCCCACCCCGCTCAGCGTCGAACCGGGCGATCGCGAAGGCGTGGCCACCATCACCACGCGATGCCTCGACGAGGGCACCCGTCGCCATGCCGGTGAGGAATTCGCCGAACTGCTGGAGACCGAGGGAGCCGGCTTCGGCATCGAGGTCGGCCTGTCCGGACTGCAAGCCACCCTTGACGTGCCGGTTCGCCGACTGGAGCGGGCCTTCGAACTCTTCGCCGAAGCGGTCACCGAGCCGGCTCTGGCGGCCGACGACGTCACCCGGCATGTCCAGCTGCGGCTGGCCGAGATCGAGCAGGCCAGAGTGAACTCCGCCGCCCGGGCCACCCAGGAGTTCCGGCGCGCGGTCTTCTCCGGTGACAGCCGGGCAGCCCGGATGACCGGTGGTGAGCCCGAGACCGTGGCGCAGGTGACAGCCGAGGATGCGGCCGGCTTCCACAGCGCCTGGTTCGGCCCCACCGGGACCTCGTTGATCATCGCCGCCGACCTGACCGGCATCGACATCGCCGAGGTCGCGGAGCGTACGTTCGGCGGCTGGCGCAATGACGGCCAACGCATCGCCACCCATGCGCCCGTCGGGCCGGCGCCACGGACGGCCGTGCTCGTCGACCGCCCTGGCGCGGTTCAGGCCGACCTGCGGCTCGGCGCCTATGCCGTCGATCGCACCGACCCACGCTGGGCCGACCTGACGGTAGCCGGCTACGCGATGGGCGGCGCTTTCCTCTCCCGACTCAACAAGGTGCTGCGCGAGGAGCGCGGCTACACCTATGGGGTGCGGTTGGGCTTCAACCCGCTGCGAGCCGGCGGCTCGTATGCGGTGCAAGGCTCGTTCCGGACCGAGGTGCTGGTCGACGCCGTCCGCGAGGCCCGCGAACTGCTGGACATCAGCGGCCGACCGTTCAGCGCGACCGAGGTCGCCGAGGCCATCGCCTACCACGCCGGTGTCTCACCGCTGCGGTTCGCCACCGCGGACGGAGTGGCAGCGCAAGCCGCCACCCAGGTGCTGGCCGGACTCGGACCGGACTACCTCGATCAGAGCCTGGCGGCGTTACGGGCCGTCACCCCTGAATCGGCCAGCAGCGCGTACACCGACGTGGTCGACCCGGCGGCGGCCAGTCTGGTCGTGGTCGGTGCCGCCGACCAACTGGCCGCGCCACTGCGATCCCTCGGCTACGACGACTTGGTGGTCATAGAGAGCTGACTTGTCAGATTCTGTGGTCGCCCGGGCGACCACAGAATCTGACAACTCGGGGCCTTTATCGGCCCATCGCCTTCAGGGCACGGTCGGTGGCGGCCTTCGCCTTCTCGATCTCGGCCTGATACGTGCCCAGGTCACCCGCGGTCAGCGCCTTTTGCGCCGCCTCGAAGGCAGTCTCCGCCTCGCTCAGCGCCGCGATGGCCGTCGGATTGTCCGGTTCGGTCGTCTGCGAAGGCGATTGCGACCCAGATGGCTTCGGGGTCGGCGATGCGCTCGGGTCGGTCTCCTCACCCGTGCTGGCCCCGGAGTCGCCGGCGAACACCTGATCGAGCGCCTCCTGCAGCGTGTCGCCGATGCCGACCTGCTGACCGAAGCGGGCCATCACGAACCGCAGCACCGGATAGGACCCGGTACTCCCCTGTCGTTGGGTGTAGACCGGCTGCACATAGAGCAGACCACCACCGACCGGCAGAGTGAGCAGATTGCCGTACTGCGCCTGGGCCGTGCCTTGCTGGTACGGCCGCAATCGTTCCGCGACCTTCTCGTTGGTCACCATCGCGTTGGCGGTCTGACCGGGCCCGTCGATCTGGGTGGTGTCCGACATCTGCAGCACGCGCAGCTTGCCGTAGTCAGGGCTGGAGGCATCGGCGTTGACCGCCATGTATGCCGCCAGGTTCGACCGGCCGCGCGGCACGTACACGCTGGTCAGCGAGAAGATCGGATCGTCGTCACCGGGCCACTTGATGGACAGGTAGTACGGCGTCTCCTTGGCGTTGCTGTTGGCGCCGGCGACCGGGTCGTTCGGCACCTCCCACAGGCTGGACTGTCCGTACCAGTTGGAGGGGTCGGTCATGTGGTAGCGGGCGAAGATGCTCCGCTGCACCTTGAACATGTCCTGCGGATACCGCAGATGCGCCTGCAGATCCGCGCTGACCTCGCTCTTGGCAGCCACCGTGCCGGGGAACGCCTTCTCCCAGGTCTTCAGCACCGGGTCGTCCTCGTCCCAGGCATAGAGCTTGACCGTGCCGTCGTAGGCATCCACCACGGCCTTCACCGAGTTGCGGATGTAGTTGATGTTGGTGTCGGGCTGCGCGACGACATTGGTGCCCTGCGCGGCGGTCTGCGAATCAGACGTGACCTGGTTGAGCGCGACCCGCTGACTGTAGGGATAGGAGTTCGAGGTGGTGTATCCGTCGACGATCCACACGATCCGCCCGTCCACCACGGCCGGATACGGGTCGCCATCCACCTTCAGCCAGGGAGCGGCCTTCTGCACCCGCTCGCGGGGCGTCCGGTCGTAGATGATCTTCGACTCGGAGTTCACCCGGTCCGACAACATGATGTTCACATCGGCGAACTTCGCCGCGTACAACAACCGGTGCCAGAAGCTGCCGACCGGCACGCCGCCCTTGCCCTTGTAGGTGTTGTTGCTCGGAGCGCCCGCGTCACCGCCACCCGGCGTGTCGAGTTCGACCGGCGCCGCTGTTTCAGGCGCGCCGACGATCGAATAGTTGGTCTGGATCTCACCGAAGTAGACCCGTGGCTCGACCTGCTTGATCTTGCCCTGCGGTGGGATGTCCCGCACGATCCACTCCGGCTCGCCACCGGACTGCCGCTTGTTGCCGTACGCCCCCACCAGGCCGTAACCGTGGGTGTAGACAGTGCGCAGGTTGTTCCAGTTCTTGCCCTCGATCCCGTCGACGTCCATCTCGCGGACCGCGACCACGGCATCGGTATCGGCACCTTCGATGGTGTATCGATCGACATCCAAGGTCGGCGCGAACTTGTAGTATCCGCGCACCTGCTGCAATTGCTCGTACGCCGGGCTGATCACCGCCGGGTCGATCAGCCGAACGCCTGGCAGTGCCTCCGCGTCGTGCCGCAACTGCCCCGCGGTCGCGGTCGTCTTGGCCGAATAGTCGGTCACCTCCGCCGTGTCGACCGCGTACGCCGCTCTGGTCGCGGCGATGTTGTGAGCGATGTACTCCCGCTCCTTGTCCGGCTCGTCGGGCCGGACGCTGAAGTACTGCACCGCGCCGGGATAGACGATGCCGAGCACGATCGAGGACAAGACCAGCAGGGTCAGCCCGATCACCGGGATGACCCATCGGCGCAGCACCGCGTTCGCGAAGAACAGCAGCGCGCAGACCGCGGCAATGACCGAGAGGATCAATTTGGCATTCGCGGTCGCGTTGTCGGCGGTGTAGTTGATACCGGTGAAGTTGTCACCACCCAGGGTGGTATCGGCGATGATCAGGCCGTACCGGTCGAACCAGTAGCCGACGCCCTTCACCAGCACGGCCAGGCCGACCAGGATCGCCAGGTGGGCCTGAGCCGCGGCACTGCCGCCCCGAGCCGGACCGCTGAACCGCAACCCGCCGGTGATGTAGTGCACGGCGGCAGCGATCACGGCGCTGAAGGCCAACCCGGCGAACAAGAAGGAGGCGATGAACCGCCACCACGGATAGGCGAAGACGAAGAAGCCGATGTCCAGACCGAACTTGGGGTCGGTCACCCCGAAGGGTTGGCCGTTGCGCCAGGCCAGGAAGGTCTCCACCTGGCCGGCCGCGGCGCCACCGGCGAACAGTCCGACCACGACGGCGACCGCGACCACGATCCAGATCGATCGGGCGTCCAGCAATTCCCGGTAACGTTCCAGCAACGGGCTGGTGGCCGGACCGACCCGGGTCTTGCCACGCAGCCGATACGCGATCACGGCGTTCCCACCGACCAGCACGGCCATCAGCAGCCCGAACACGACGAACAGCCCGCTCCGGGTGATCAGCATGGTGGTGAAGACAGTGCCGAACTCCAGCGACTGATACCACAGCCAGTCGGTCCAGAAACTGGTGAATAGCGCGAAGGCCACGACCAAGATGGCGACGACGATCAGGGTGGGCAGGATCGCGCTACGTCGATGGGCGATCCGTGGCGTGCTCACGTAAATTCTCTCCTGTGATCCATGCCCGTCGGCTGGGCGCGGGCATGTCGTATCGGGGGTGCGGCCAGCGTATGCGAGCGTCGGAAGTGCTTCCTCGCCAGGAACTCCCCAGCCGTCCGACAGGTTCCTGACAGGGCCCGCCGGTGTCGATCGCTCAGTTCTCGCATCGGCTGACTTGCGCTTCGCCGCCGGGGATATCCAGCACGCGGAGTTCGCTGATCGCCTGGCTGAGGGTCGAGACCTTGATCACGGTCAGATCCGTACGGACCCCGGTCAGATCGGCGCAGTTGGCACTCGGCACCAGGAAGACAGTGGCACCGTCCTTCTGTGCCGAGACGAGCTTCTGTCGAGCACCACCGATGGCGCCCACCTCGCCGGCCGGGGTGATGGTGCCGGTCCCGGCCACATTCCGGTCGCCGAGCAGATCGCCCGCGGTCACCTTGTCGTAGATGCCCAGTGCGAAGATCATGCCCGCGCTCGGACCCCCGATCTGCTGGCCGAGGTCGAAAGTGATCCGCGGCGCGTAGGAGTAGCCGATACCCAGCGTGATCCCGACCACGGCCACGCCCGACTCGGTTGCCGAATCGCCGGCGGTGACCCGCACGGTGATCGGAAGACGATCCCGCAGCACCTCGAAATCGATCGTCTCCCTCGGCCGATGAGTACGGATCTGTGCACTGACCGCGTCCGGATCCGCCGTGGCGACGCCGTCGACGGCCGTGACCAGGTCCCCCGGCCGAAGCTTGTCGTAGGCGGGTCCGCCGATCGTCACCGAAGCCACCACCGGCAGCTGCTGCACCGGCTGTCCCGCAGCCCGCAGCGCTGCGACGATGGCCGCGTCCTGCGAGTCGTCCATCGACCGGGCGTCGGCGTGTTTCACCTCGTCGGCACTCTGATTGGGTGGGAACACCGAATCCCGCGGCAAGGTGGCGCGACCGGGCAGCCAGAAGGCGGCCAGGGCCTCCGGCAGGGTGAGCCTGGAGTCGGCGCTGGTGCCGGAGACGATCGTCAGATCGAGCTGTCCCGAAGTCGGAAACGTCTGGACGCCCTCGACCGAGATCATCGGATGACCATCGACGTCGCCCAGCACATTGGCCGTGCCGCCCGGGCTCCAGGCGACAAAGGGCACCGGCAGAATCGCCATCGGGATGGCCAGGGCCACGAAGAGCACCGCTGACACCAGCGCCGTCCAGGTCTGCCGAGTCACGACGGCCCACTCATGGCAGGAGCGCTCATGGCAGGGGCACTCATGGCAGGGGCACTCATGGCAGGCCGACCCAGGACACCGCGCCGGAGGTCAGGTGCTGCTCTTTCCAGATCGGCACCGTCGACTTCAGATCGTCGATGAGTGCCCGGCACGCATCGAGAGCCGGTCCGCGGTGCACGGCCGCAGTCGCCACCACGACGGCCAGATCGCCCACCTCGAGATGGCCGACACGATGCTCGACCACCACCGCGTGCACGTCGTACGCGGCGGCGATCCGTTCGGCACTGGCCCGCAACGCGGCTGCCGCCGTCGGATGCTGGGTGTAGTCCAGCGAGGCAACCTCTTCGCCCGCGTCCTGCTCGCGTACGACACCGATGAACACCGCAATCCCACCGGCGCTGCGGTCGCTGACCAGCCCGATCAGCCGGTCCACACTCAGCGGACCCTCACTGACCTCGGCCAACCGGACGCGCGACGACATGCGGAAACCTTAGTGGACGCCTATGGTGCCCGGCCGATCATGCGATCGTTGTTGACCCATGGGCGCAAGACGGCCCGTGGCTGCGCTCGATCCGCGATCGTTCTTGGCCCCGCGGCGTCAGACGGACCATCGCTGCGCGCGGACCGCGAACGTCGGCAAACCCGCGTACCGTTGGAGGCGAGGCAGCGATGCACGATCCCAACGTGAGGCGACAGGAGCACCATGGCCGACGAACGGACTCCGGACGAGTCTGATCCCGACGACCGCACGTCCGGATCGGGTCCCGACGACTACCGACTCGGTGGCAGCGGTCGGGGTTCCGGTGGACGGGGGCCCGGCGGCAGTCCCGGTTCGGGTGGACCGGCTGGGTTCGGCGGCGGTCAGCCCGGGAACCCGTTCGAGGCATTCATGAACTCCTTCAACAGCGGCGACATGAACCAGCTGATGGCCCAGCTGCAGAACGCTTTCTCGATGCTCGGTGGTGGCGGCTCATTGTTCAATCAGCCGACCACGGCCGGCGACTCCGGCGTCAACTGGGAGGTGACCAAGGACACCGCCCGCAAGACCGTCGCCTCGCTCGGCGCCGACCCGAGCCCGGGCTTCGGCCAGCAGCACGAGATCAGCGAAGCAGCCTCGATCGCCGAGACCTGGCTCGATGCGGCCACGGACTTCCCCCGGGTCAGCACGGTGGTCGCGGCCTGGAGCCGCGCGGAGTGGATCGAGAACACCATGCCGGTGTGGAAGCGACTGGTCGAACCGGTCGCCAGCCACATCGCCGACGCGATGGAGGGCGCGCTCCGCTTCGGTGACGACGCCGAGGCCAGCGCCGCGATCCCCGGACTGGCCGGGATGGAGCAGATGCTGCGCCCGATGCTCCGCACCTCCGGTGCCAGCATGTTCGGCCTGCAGCTCGGCCAGGGACTGGGCCAGCTCGCCAGCGAAGTGGTTGGCGCGACGGACATCGGCCTGCCGCTGAGCGAGCCCGGGCACGTCGCCCTGCTGCCGACCAACATCGCGAAATTCGGCGAGGGTCTGGAGCAGAGTTCGACCGACGTCACCCTCTATCTCGCACTCCGCGAATGCGCCCGGCAGCGGCTGTTCGCCTCGGCCGGCTGGCTCCGCGAGCAGATGCTGGTGCAGGTGGAGCAGTATGCCCGCGGTATCACCATCGACACCTCCGCCTTGGAGGAGGCGGTGGGCCAGATCGATCCCGACAACCTGGCCGAGCTGTCGGCCAAGCTCGAAGGTGGCCTGTTCGAGCCGCACAAGACGCCTGAGCAGCTGGCCACCTTGGAGCGGCTGGAGACGATGCTCGCGCTGGTCGAGGGCTGGGTCGATGACGTCGTCACCGAAGCGACCGCGCCCTGGATGCCCAGTGCCGGTGCGCTGGCAGAGACGGTACGCCGCCAGCGCGCGACCGGCGGCCCGGCGGAGGCGACCTTCGCCACCCTGGTCGGCTTGGAGTTGCGGCCCCGCCGGATGCGGGATGCCGCTAATCTGTGGGCGGCGCTGCGATCCGCCCGGGGAGTCGAGGGCCGCGACGCCGTCTGGAGCCACCCCGATCTGCTGCCCACCTCGGCCGATCTGGACGATCCGCTCGGCTTCGTACAGCGCGGTTCGGAGACCGCCGTCGAGGACGACTTCGACGCAGCCCTGGCCCGGTTGCTGGACTCGGCCGAGCAGGACGGGGATGACCAGACGCCTCCGGAGGACCCGAGCGCTAGTTCATGAGTCCCCTCGCGACGTCGGTCAGCTGAGTCGGACCGGGACGCCGTGATCGTGGGCGATGCCTACCCGACGCTCCCTCGGCGGGGAGTCGTCGCCTGCCCAGAACCGGGTGGTCAGGTCCGGCCGTTCGCCGGACGTACCGCCTTGTGACGGATACTCCATGCCGACCTCGGCCAGCGGATGCTCACGACCGTAAGCCGACAGTCTCGCCTCGACCGTCGCCAGCTCACTCGCCGGCCAATAGAGCTGCGTGACGGAGTGCCAAACCAATGTCAGCACGCCCGAATCGGGATCGGCGTCCGGCTCCCCCGCCAACTGCTGCCCCAGCCAGTCCGCGGCCGAAGCGCGGTCGACCACCGGCGGTTCCACAGCGGCCAACTCCAGTGCGCCGGCCAGCCGCTCATGGCGATGCAGATCGAACGGCCAGACGAAGGAGGTCAGCCGCAGCCGGCCCTCCGGAGTCGTCGGATCGACCGGATCGAGGTCGCAGCCGCGACCAGCCACGATCTCGATACCGGCAGGCAGGTGCAATGAGCCTTCGACGGCATCTGGCAGCTGGACCGGCGAGTCCGCCGGACCCCAGGCCCAGTCCTGACCGGTGATCCTGAATCGGGCGAGGAGTTGATTGAGACCGGCGCTCGCCCCCAGCTCCAGCACCCTGAAGCGCCGGCAACCGGAGGCCGCGGCGACATCGGCCAGACCGACCAGCAAAGCGACGGAGCGGCCTACCTCGTTGGTCTGCGGCGCGATCGCGAGCGCGTCGTGCAACTCGGGTACGTGGGCGGCGACCACGTCCCGCATCACCGGCCACGCCTCGGCAGCCGGTGCGATCCCGCCGAGGCAGGGATAGTAGGGCTCCAGTTCCGGTGCCCGGTGGGTCAGCACCAGCCGGAAGATCCCGGCCAGCAACCGGAGCTGGATCACCGAGCCGACCGGCGCGTCCTCATAGCCACGGACGACATCCCTGGTCGGGCCGCCCGCCTCCAGGTCGTCGGCCAGGCCGCGCATCGCGTACCCGTAGAGGTGGGTCTGGTCGCCGGCGTGCGCACGGAACCGGTCGGCCAGAGCCGGACCTCGGTCGAAACCCGTCACCGGACCCCTCTCGACGACTCACGGAAGCAGCAGCGCGCTGTCGCCGAACTCGTGCCAGCGATAGCCCTCCGCCACGGCGGCATCGTAGGCCCGCTGGGTGAGCTCCGCACCGGCGACCGCCTCCACCAGCAACAGGTGAGAGGCCTGCGGGTCGTGCCAGCCGGTCAACAGACCGGTGACGATCTGCGGCGGATCGCTCGGCGTGACCACTCGCTCCGTCCAGCCGCGCGCCGGCACCAGACGGCCGCCCTCGACCACGGACTCCAGCGCCCGGGTGACCGTGGTCCCGACCGCGACCACCCGGCCGCCACCGGCGCGGGCGGCATTGACCAGTCGTGCGGTCGCCGCGGACACCTCGAACCGTTCCGGCTGCGGCGCCTCTCCGGCCTCCTGCGAGGACAGACCTGTGTGCAGGGTGATCGGTGCCACCGTGATCCCCCGCGACACCAGCTCGGTCACCAGCCCGGGTGTGAAGGGCCGCCCGGCCGACGGCATCTCGGCACTGCCCGGGATGGTGGCGAAGACCGACTGGTACGCCGACAGCGGATAGCGCTGGTCGAGATAGCCGTACGCGATCGGCCGACCCGCAGCCGCCAGGTGAGCCCGGACATCACCGGAGATCGATGCCCGCCAGAGCCGGTTGCCGATCCCGGTCGGCGAGGATCCTGGATGGGGATACGGCTCGATCAAGGTGAGGACGAGTCCTCCGCTGACGAAGCGCTGACCGGCGACGGCATCCAGCACGGACCGTCGCGCGTCCGGCGCGGTGCGCACCTCCAGCACCCAGTTGCCGTCGTCCAGCACCGTCGACAGATGCAGCACCACCGGCCCGTCGGCACCGTCGGCGTCGATCTCACCGGCAATGGTGGCGGAGTTGTTGACGACCACGATGTCCCCGGGTCGCAGTTGGCGCGGCAGCTCGGCGAACCGGGCGTGAGTGATCCCGCTGGAGCGGACGACGAGCATCCGGGTCGCGTCCCGGCGACCACCCCGCGCCTCGGGCGGTGCCGGCGCAAAGGCATCCGCGGGTGGTGTGAAGACGGTGGTCGGGGTTTCGGTCAGTGTCGGCATCTCAGACCTCCAGCGGGGAGAACTCGGCTGCCCGGTAGCGACCGGACGGCGGGCGGCGTCGGATGATCTCCAGGAAGGCCGGCACCACGGTCTGCGGCAGCGGCCGGTCGGAGATGTCCTCACCCGGGAAGGCGGCCTGGTGCATCTCGGTCCGCAGGTCGCCGGGATCGACCGCGTACGTGTCCAGGCCCTCCTCGACGCCCAGGGTCAGGGTCAGCTGATCGAGGGCGGCCTTGCTGGCGGCGTACGCGCCCCAGGTCGGATAGTGCTCGACCGCCGCGTCGGAGGACAGTGAGATCACCGCACCGTCGGCCGTCTTCAGCCAGGGCAACAGGCCACGGCTGAGTCCGGCGGGTGCGCCGGCGTTCACCGTCCAGGTGTGCGCGAGGTCCGAGTCGTTCAGCTCGCGCAACGGACGCAACGGGACCGGACCGAGGGTGCTGGCGTTGTGGATCAGCAGGTCGAGGGCGCCGAGCGTCTCGACCTGGCCGATCAGGGTGCGCCGGTGCTCGGCATCGGCGATGTCACCGGGAACGGTGACGACCCGTGGACCGAACTGCTCGCGCAGGGCGGCCAGCCGATCTGCTCCCCGCGCATCGGTGATCACCGTCCAATCCCGCTCGGCGAGCGCGGTCACCAGTGCTCGCCCGAGTCCGGCCGAGCCGCCTGTGATCAGTGCGACAGACATGACTTGCTCCATTCAGTTTCGGAACTCTCCCGGTCCGGCGCTTGTCTGCCGGACCGCCTGCTGTCATTCTTCAAGTTAAAGTGAACTTGAGTTCAAGGATTCGAGCGCAGGAAGTTTGCGCCGGGTCGGGAGGTCTGATGGACACCCACGACGTGCTGACCATCTCCCAGGTGGTCGAGCGCAGTGGATTCGCCGCATCGGCGCTGCGCTACTACGAGTCGCAAGGCCTGATCGAGGCGAGCCGCAGTGGCGGCGGCCAGCGGCGCTACGAACGCAGCGTGCTGCGCCGGCTGGCGTTCATCCGAGCCGCCAGCAATGTCGGGCTGACCCTCGACGAGATCCGGACCGAACTCGACCAGTTGCCCAACGGCCGGACTCCGACCAGAGCGGACTGGCAGCGGATCACCCGGCATTGGAGCGCCCGGCTGAACGAGCAGATCACCGCACTCGAGCGGCTGCGCGACGGTTTGGACTCCTGTATCGGCTGCGGCTGTCTGTCGCTCGGCCGATGTGCCATCTCCAACCCTCGCGACATGGCGGCCAGGTCTGCCGACGCACCAGGTGCGGTCTATCTGCCCGCCGCGTTACGCCGTCCCCATCGACTCTGAGTCACCGAGCCAGGCCGGTTCCCACCACCCCACCGCCAACTTTTGTCGAGCTATCCACATCAGGCGTGGATAGCTCGACAGAAATCGTTCTTGGCAGGCGCCGAGTAGAGACCCGGCTCAGTCGATCTCGCTCTCGGCGCCGTCCGGGGGCGTCGTTCCGCCGGCTGCCTGGTAGCCCTCCAGATAGCCGCGAGCCCGTTCAGCTCGCGGATAGGCCGACACCAATGACCAGAAACGTGCCGAGTGGGTCGGCTCGACCAAGTGCACGAGCTCGTGCAGCAGCACGTAGTCGACGACCCAGGACGGCATCGACCGCAGCCGGTCGGAAAGTCTGATGGTGCGGTTGCTCGGCGTACACGATCCCCACCGGTGTTGCTGGTTGGCGACCCAGGTCACCGAGGACGGCCGATGTGGTTCACCGAGCACGGGTGCCAGGTGCGCCGCCGCCAGTTCCGCTGCTCGCGCAGCCAGCTCGGCATCACCGCGGGGACCGCTGGAGCGTGCCTCCTTGGCCAGCACCCGCTGCACCATCTGATCGACCCACCGCTGCTCCTCGCGCGCCGACATCCGACCGGGGATCAGCACGACGATGGTGTCCAATTCCCGGTAGGCGGTCACGGTCCGCTTGCGGCGAGTGCTGCGCCGCACCTCGACCTTGGGCCGGTTCTCCTCGCCGGGAGCCGACCCAGGCGTCGGCTCAACCCGCTCCCCCACGTCCGTCTCCCTTCCTCTGCGGAATACCGGGCACCGAGGTTTCCACACCGTGACCACCGAGCCAACAGGAGGCGTCGGGGCACGGTCCACACGGTGTCCACCGGCGTCCCCCGTCTGTCCACAGTGTTGTCCACAATCGGTGGAGAACGGCTGTCGATCTGTGGGGGCAGATCCGTCCCAGTTGGGGCGGCGCTCAATTGACGGCAGCCCGGCTGGCCCGTTACGGTCTGTCCCACGAAACCTCCAGATGGTCGGACCGCTCGCAGGGGAAGGCAAGCGGAAGCCGATGTTCCTGGGGGTTTCGCCATTCCAGCCCCCGCTTCCGGCTTTCAGCGTCATCTGTGTCGTACAGTAACCGCGACCGAGGGGCTGAGGACGACAACCATCCTGGTTGTCCCCGACCACCGAACGCCCTGCCCCACAAGCAAGGAGACAGCCATGGCGGAGACCTACAACGGTGAGTTCTACTGCGTGAAGTGCAAGGAGAAGCGCGAGGCGTCCGGTGAGGTCCGGGTCAACGACAAGGGCACCCGGATGGCCAAGGCCGTCTGCCCGGTCTGCGGCACCAACCTCAACCGCATCCTCGGCCGGGCCTGATCCCGCCCTCCAGGACCCAGCTCCGCCGGGGTCCAGGAGCCTGATCTCCCGTGGGGCGGCCGGTTCAACACCCGGCAGCCGGCCGACGGTGCATCGTCGACCACGAAATTGGTCCTGTGGATAACGCCCCATAGGCGGTAGCCGTTCCCCACACTGCCGGGCATGCAGATCTCATCCGTCACAGCGTCCGCTCCCACCGAACTCGCCGACGCCGATCGCGTCCGGCTGCTGCCGCAGTTCACGTTGCTCCGCCGCGACGACCGCGAGATCCAGCTCGGCTTCGACACCACCGATGCCGTAGTCCTCGCCGATCCCGACGGATCGCTGTCCGCATTGCTGACCGTGATGGACGGGCGGTATCGGCGCACCGATCTGGCGACGATCGCACCGCAGTTCGGTGTCTCCGTGCCGGAGTTCGACACACTGCTGACGGCGCTGACCAGCGCCGGTCTTCTGGAGGCACCGGGGCCGCCGATGCACTCCCGGTGCACGGTTCGACTGGTCGGACTCGGACCGGCGGGTACGCAACTCGGTGAACAACTTCTACGTGCCGGTCTCGGTCGGCTGCTGGTGGTCGACGCCGAACACCAGGTCCCCTGGGCCCGCTGGCCAACAGACCGCGATCGAGTGCAACGGACCGAGCACTGGTCCCTCCCATACGTCGACGGCGCCGATCTGACGGTGATCGTCGCTTCCTGCCTGGAGGTCGACCGTGCCATCAGCAGCACCCTCACCCAGGCCGATCACCCGCATCTGATCGTCCGTCCGCGCGCCCGAGGAGCCGTGGTTGGTCCCCTCGTCATTCCCGGCCGGACGAGTTGCCTGCATTGCGGGGACCTGGCCCGGACCCGGACCGATCCGGCCTGGCCGCGGATGCTCGCCCAACTCTGCCGGATCGATGGCGACTGGGATCCGCTGGCTGCGAACTGGGCAGCCAGCGAAGCGGCCACCCAGGTGCTCGGGCACCTGGCCGGGCGTCCGGTCGCAAGTGCAGCGGCGACCCTGGAACTCGGTCCGGCGGACTGGCAGTGGCGCCGCCGGCTCTGGCCGGCCGATCCAGCCTGCGGCTGCAGTTGGTCGGCCGAGTGAAGCTCAGCAGTCCGATCGCCCGGGGTGGTGCGCCAAGGAGGGCAGAATGGTGATTGACCGACTACCCGCGAACGACGTCAGGAGTGTGCCTGCCCACGATGAGCGACACCGACGATTCGCTCGCGCGCTCCACCTTCCGGCGCGGAGCACGACTCGCGTCCCTGCCGCTGGGATTCGCGGGCCGGGCGACGCTGGGACTGGGCAAACGACTCGGCGGGTCGACACCGGAGTCGGTCAATGCCGAACTCCAGGAACGAGCCGCTGAGCAGTTGTTCAAGGTGCTCGGCGAGCTGAAGGGTGGCGCGATGAAGTTCGGCCAGACCCTCAGCCTGTTCGAGGCCGTGCTGCCCGAGGACGTCGCCCGGCCCTACCGGGAGCATCTGACCCGGCTGCAGGACTCGGCGCCGCCGATGCCGACCGCGCGCGTGCATGCGGTCCTGGCGCGTGAACTCGGCACCGGCTGGAAGTCCGAGCTGACCGAACTCGATCCGCGTCCGGCTGCCGCGGCGTCAATCGGTCAGGTACATCGCGGGGTGTGGCGCGACGGCCGCCAGGTGGCAGTGAAGGTTCAGTATCCGGGTGCCGACGAAGCGCTGCGCTCCGATCTGCGCCAGATCGGCCGGTTGTCGAAGGTGATCGCGCCGCTGGCCGGCGGCATGGATGTCAAGCCGCTCGTCGAGGAGATGACCGAGCGGATCAGCGAGGAACTCGACTACCTGTTGGAGGCGAAGCACCAGCAGCAGGCCGCCGAGGGTTTCGTCGGCCATCCCGAGTTCGTGGTCCCCGCCGTGCTCGCCGCGACACCGCGGGTGCTGATCAGTGAGTGGATCGAGGGGCGTCCGCTGTCGACGGTGCGCGACGATCCGCCGGAGCAGCGCAACGCGATCGGACTCAGCTACGTACGCTTCCTGTTCGCCGGTCCGGCGACTGTCGGACTGCTGCACGCCGATCCGCATCCCGGCAACTTCAAGGTGCTTCCCGACGGCCGGCTGGGGATCATCGACTTCGGTTTGGTCGCCCGGATGCCGGAGGGTCTACCCGAGGCCGTGGGCCGGATCCTGCGGATCGCCGAACGCGGCGATGCCGAGCAGGTCCACGCCGGACTCAAGGCGGAGGGGTTCGTCGGCGACGACGTCAGCGCCCACGACCTGATGGAATACCTCGCACCGTTCGTCGAGCCCGCCGCGGTCGAGGAGTTCCAGTTCTCCCGGGACTGGATGCGTGAGCAGTTCCGGCGGGTACGCGACGTCCAGGGCTCCGGCGGGGTCGGCCTCCGGCTCAATCTGCCACCCAGTTATCTGCTGATCCACCGGGTCTGGCTCGGTGGTCTGGCGGTGCTGTCCCAGCTCGGGGTCAAGGCTGCCTTCGGCAAGGTTCTCGAGGAGTTCCTGCCCGCCTATGCCCGGTGAGTGACTACTACCAGAGAGCCCGTCCCAGCCAGAGCCGTACGGCGTGGAAGAGCCGGCCGAGCCGGCCCGACCAGCGTGGTTCGTCAGGCTGGTCGGGACCGGACCCCTCATTCACGGGGCCGGCTCCGCCGAGGCGGTCATGCGGCGACCGGCTCGGGCAGCGGGTTCTTCCGCGGACGGCCCCGCGGCCGCTTGCGGGCCACGACGACGCCGGCGATGAACAGTTCCCCGCCCCAGACTCCCCACGGCTCCCGCCGCTCCAGGGCACCGGCCAGGCACTCCGGCTGCAGCGGGCAGTCCCGGCACTGCGCCTTGGCTGCCTCGACGTCGCCGGGCGATTCGGCGAACCACAGGTCCGGATCGCCCAACCGGCAGGGCAGGGTCTGCATATCCAGCTCCGAGGGACCCGTCCCCAGGAGCGCGGTCGCACCCATCAGGTCTCGTGCTGTCTTGTTCATGTTCGGCCAACTGTCTGCTCGTTCTCGGCCGGGAAACACGAAGGCCGTGAATCCCGGTTTGTCTGGGAGTCACGGCCCTGAGGTCGTCGTCGGTGTCAGTTCACCGGCGGGTGATCAGGTGGTGGTCCCAAACGGGTCGGAAAGGTGGTGAAGTCGATGGCTGTCTTGGCGACCGAGCTGCCCGACCACGGAGCGTCCCAACCCAGGTCCTTGACCTCATAGAGGCGCACTCCACCCGTGGAGTGGGAACGGACGGGCGAGATCAGGTGGCAGCGAGCAGCCCGCGTGGCGGGAGTCGCATACGCAGCGGCGACACGCATGAAGGCGGCGTCGACGGCACCGACGGTGCACTCGAGTGTCTTCACGATCATCACCACCTCATCGATTTCGGAACAACGAACCCTGGACTGCTGTGCGCATGCTGAGTCGCAGCGGCACGTCGTTCAGGTTAGGTGACTGGTAGGAGGATGCGCAATCGGTTTTTCGGACATGTTCGGAGAAGTTTTTCTCAGTTTGCACGGGCAGCATTCACTGGTCGGTGTCAACCGGTTTTCGCACCGGATTCGGAGGACTCCGCTGCGAGAATCGCCAGCACCTGCTCCCCGTACTTGCCCAGCTTCGACTGACCCAGCCCCGGGATCTTCAGCAGGGCTTGGTCGTTCGTTGGGCGAGCTTCGGCGATCGCCGTCAAGGTGGCGTCGGTGAAGACACAGAACGCCGGCACCTTCTCCGCCACCGAGGTCTGCTTGCGCCATTCCTTCAGCAGGGTGAGGGTGCGTTCGTCGTACGTCGCCGGGCAGTCGGTGTGCCGGCCGAGCTTGCGTTCGGCGGCGTCGTGCAGCGCATGGCCGCAGGTCCGGCAGTGAGCCGCAAGCACGGTGCCCTTCCGGCGCTGGCGTTGCCCGGCTCCGGTGGACTGTCCCGCTGCTGCCCCGTTGCGGTAGTTCGCCGGCAACAACGGATCCAGGAATCGGGAGGGCTTGCGGGTCGCCTGTCCCCCACCGCGGGTCCGCGACCACGACACGTGCAGATGCTCCCGGGCCCGGGTGAGCCCGACATAGAGCAGTCGGCGCTCCTCGGCGATCTCCTCCGGACGCGTGGCGAGCACGAACGGCAGCGACCCCTCCTGCATCCCGAACAGCGCGACCGCGTCCCATTCCAGACCCTTCGCCGAGTGCAAGGTGGAGACCGTCACCCCTTGCGCCGAAGGCACGTGCTGGGCCTGGGCGCGCCGCTCCAGCTCCTCGACCACCGTCACCAGCCCGATCGGCTGCTCGCTGGCTGCGACGAGGTCCTCGGCGACCGCCACCAGCGCGGCCAGCGATTCCCAGCGCTCGCGTACCGCGCCGGCGCCGCTCGGCGGCTGCTCCGTCCAGCCCAGTGCGCCCAGGGTGGCTTGCACCTCGGCCACCGCATTGGCCGGGCGGTCGGCATCGAGTTCGGTGATCGCCCGCGCCTGGGTCCGTAACGCATGCAGCGCCTGCCGCACCTCCGCGCGCTCGTAGAAGCGCTCACCGCCGCGCACCAGATACGGGATGTTGCGCTCGGCCAGTGCCTGCTCCATCACCGGTGACTGCGCGTTGATCCGGAACAGCACAGCCATCTCGCGATAGTCCACGCCACGGGCAGCGAGCCCAGCCAGCCACTCGGCGATCTCGGCAGCCTCATCGGCCTCGTCCTGCGCCTCCCGCAGCACCGGCTCCGGCCCGGGAGGTCGCTGCGCCTGCAGCTCCACCGCATCGATCCCACGGCCGGCCGCCGGGCCACGACCGGCACGCATCACCGCATTGGCAGCGGAGACCACCTGGGGCGTGGAGCGATAGTCGCGGACCAGCCGGACGACGGTCGCGTTCGGATGCCGACGGGCGAACCCGGTGAGGAAGTCGGCGCGGGCACCGGCGAAGGAGTGGATCGTCTGGGCGGGATCGCCGACCACACACAGCTCCGACCGATTGCCCCGCCAGAGCTCCAGCAGACGGTGTTGCAACGGTGAGACGTCCTGGTATTCGTCGACCACCAGATGCCGGTAGGTCCGCTGCACCTGGTCCCGGATGTCGCCGTGCTCGGCCAGCAGCGCCGCCGTGCACAGCAGGATGTCCTCGAAATCGATCCGACCGCGCTGGCGCTTCAACTCCTCGTAGCCGGTGAAGATCCGGGCCACGGTCTCCGGGTCGATGCTGGACACCGTCCGGCCGAGCGGAGTCGCCACCCGGGCGTAATCCTCCGGCGTGGTGTTGCTGACCTTCGCCCAGGAGATCTCACCCAGCAGATCACGCAGTCGGGCCGTGTCGACCCGCACCCGCAACCGGCTCGCCGCCTCCGCGACCAGCGACATCCGGTTGTCCAGCACCGACGGCAGCTCGCCACCGTACGCCTTCGGCCAGAAGTACTGCGCCTGCCGCAGGGCAGCGGAGTGGAAGGTCCGCGCCTGCACGCCGCGGGCACCCAGTTGCTGCAACCGGCCGCGCATCTCCCCCGCTGCCCGGGTGGTGAACGTCACCGCGAGCACGGCCGTCGGCGAATAGGCCCCGACCGCCACCCCGTAGGCGATCCGGTGTGTGATGGCCCTGGTCTTGCCGGTGCCAGCGCCGGCGATCACCGCCACCGGTCCGTGCAGCGCCGTGGCAACCGCCCGCTGCTCCGGATCGAGTGCCTCCAACAGCGACTCCGGATCGCCACCGATTCGCGGCGGGGCGAGCGCGGAGCCTGCTGGTGCGGACATGGTTGTCACCCTAGTTCGCGCCACCGACAGGGTTGGTCATCACTCGCTGTTCCGCTGCGCGCCGATTGGTTCCGTCTTCCTCCGTCGCTCGCAGACGATGAAGCGTTGTCTGCTCCCTCCTCAGTCCAGACGGAACCGGGCGCTCCGCTCCACGGCCGCTCGCGACGGGGCTCACTCGCTAGCGCTCGCTCGTGACGCGGGTCGTCGACTTGCTGCGCCGGGGTCCGCAAGCACAGGTGAACGTTGTTGACCCAGGGGCGCAAGACGTTCCAACACGAGTCTGCGAGTGGCGAGTTGCGGTTGGCTCATCGGCTGCGAGGCAGACGACAGGCGACTACCGGACGGATCAACTGGGCTGATCCATCCGGTAGTCGCCATTCGCCAAACTGGCAGTCGCTATGTCCCGATCGGACTTGCCCTGGCATCACCCCAGCCGAGTAATACCGGTTATACTCACAGCATGAAGACTGCGGTCTCGATCCCCGACGATGTGTTCGGCGATGCCGATCGCATGGCGGACCGGCTTGGATGGAGTCGGTCGGAGCTGTACACGCGGGCACTACGAGCGTTTCTGCAGTCTCAAGGTGACGACCCGGTGACTGCCACCTTGGACGAGCTCGCTGACGAGCTGGCTCAGACGTCGGCCCCCAACGCGGGACGTGCGTTGATCGCGGCCGGCGCCTGGGAATGGTGAGTCGTGGCGAAGTCTGGTGGGTCGACTTCGGCGAACCACTCGGCTCGGAGCCAGGCTTTCGCCGTCCCGCCCTCGTCGTCTCCTCCGACAGGTTCAACCGGTCCCGGATCTCCACGGTGATCGTCAGTGCTATCACGAGCAACCTGCATCTGGCTCGTGCACCTGGCAATGTCGAGTTGGAGCGCGGTGAGGGCGCCCTGCCGCGAGCCTGCTTAGTGAACGTGTCGCAGACGTTGGTCATCGACCGAGTCCGGTTGAGCGAGCTGATCGGCTCGCTCAGCCCTTCGATCACACGGCAGGTGGACCAGGGCTTGCGGCTCGTTCTCGACCTGTGATCCTCGCGGTCTGCAGCTATTTCGCCTGCGCATGTGATCGGGGCCGCAGGCACAAGGGGAATGCCGACTGAATGCCGTTGGTTGACCTCGCCATGGCACAGGTGACGATGTACACCACGCAATGGTGTGGCTACTGCTATCGACTGAAGGCGCAGCTCAAGCTCGCCGGCATCGCGTACGACGAGGTCGACATCGCCCAGCAGCCCGACGCCGCCGATCTGGTCGCCTCGATCAACGACGGCAACCAGACCGTGCCGACCCTGGTCTTCGCCGACGGTTCGGCGCTGACCAACCCGAGTGTCTCCCAGGTGCAGAACCGGCTGGCAAGCCTGCCCTCATGAGCGCCGGCTCGGCCACGACGCTGAACGGAATCGCCACAGTCGTCTTCGACATCGACGGCACTCTGCTGGATTCGGCGACCGGCATCCTGGCCGGCTTTCGCCGAGCCCTGGCAGCCGGCGGAGTCGACGCACCAACGGAAGCTGAGCTGAGGGTCCATCTCGGTCCCCCGCTGCAGGATTTCCTGCTGGGTGCCGGTGTGACGCAGGAGCGGTTGGCCGGGTCGATACAGGCTTACCGCGACTTCTATCTCGCCGAGGGAATGTGGCAGGCGGCCCCGTACGAGGGCATCGTCTCCCAGCTCGACCGGCTCGTCGCCGCCGGGTACCGGCTGGCGACGGCCTCGGCGAAACGGCAGCCGATCGCCGAGGCGATCGTCACCGCGCACGGCCTGGCGCCGTATTTCGAGGTGATCGGCGGCACCGACCACAGCAGACTCACCAAGGCTCAGACCCTCGCGTACGTGTCGGCCCAACTGGGCGCAGATCCGGCGGAGACGGTGATGATCGGCGACCGGCATCACGACATCGAAGGAGCCCACGCCTGCGGCATCCGCGCCGTCGGAGTGCGCTGGGGCTACGGGGTGGACGACGAACTGGCCAGGGCCGGGGCCGACTGGCTGCTCGATGAGGTCACCGAACTCGGTCGGCTGCTCGGCGTCTGACCAGCCCGTCGCCGTAGTGCCCGCAGTGCTGCTGTGGGCAGATCTGCCTGCGGCAGTATCGGCTTCTGCGGGGTGACCTGGGGCGGCACGGTGGTTCCATGAGTGAGACACCCATCACCGGCGGGCTGTTCGACGAGCAGCTGCTCAGCCGTCTGCTGCATCAACGGATCGTGGTCCTCGGCGCCGAGGTCGACGATCCGATCGCCAACCGGATCTGTGCCCAGCTGCTCCTGCTCTCCGCCGAGGATCCCCGATCCGACATCAGTCTCTATATCAATTCCCCCGGCGGCTCGGTGTCCGCCGGGCTGGCCATCATGGACACGATGCGGCTGATCCCCAATGACGTCAGCACCCTCGCCATGGGACTGGCCGCCAGCATGGGTCAGTTCCTGCTGTCCGCCGGTACGCCGGGCAAGCGGTACGCCTTGCCTCATGCCCGGGTGCTTCTGCACCAAGGCTCAGCCGGCATCGGCGGCACCGCCGTCGACATCGAGATCCAGGCCGAGAACCTCGAGCACACTCGTGATGTGCTGCTCGGTCTGATTGCCGAGCACACCGGGCAGCCGCTGGATCGGGTCACCCAGGACTCGCTCCGTGACCGCTGGTTCACCGCTGAAGAAGCGAAGGCGTACGGACTGGTCGATCACGTGGTGACCACGCTGGACGACATCCGACCGGAGGGCAGGGCGCACATCGGTCTCGGCGCGATGCGGGGTGTGTCGCGATGAGCAGCTACACCATCCCCAATGTGGTCGAGAAGCGTCCCACCGGCGAGCGCGCCCTCGACATCTACAGCCGGCTGCTGTCCGATCGAATCGTCTACCTGGGCACCGAACTGGACGATGGGGTCGCGAACGTCATCGTCGCCCAACTGCTCCATCTGGAGTCCGAGGACTCCGAACGGGAGATCAGCCTCTATCTCAACTCCCCGGGCGGCTCGATGACGGCCATGCTGGCGATCTACGACACGATGCAGTTCATCCACGCTCCGGTGGCGACGACCTGCGTCGGTCAGGCGGCCTCGGCGGCAGCCGTGCTGCTGGCCGCGGGCAGCCCCGGCCGGCGAGCCATCCTGCCGCACGGGCGGG
>JASGEZ010000110.1:0-30997 GCA_047605905.1 Microlunatus sp. | reverse complement strand
TCAGCCCATGGGGTCGGGATGCACCAGCCGATCGGCGGCCAGCCAGGCGGCGCCGACGATCCCAGCCGTGTTCAGCAGCTTGGCCGGCACGATCTCGCTCTTCAGCTTCAGCTTCGGCAAGAACTTGTCCGACTTCTTGCTGACACCGCCGCCGACCACGATCAGGTCGGGCCAGAACAGTGCCTCGACCCGTTCGTAGTAGCGCTGCAGCTTGGGCACCCACTCGGAGTAGGACCAGCCGTTCCGCTCCTTGGCGCTGGAGGCGGCATTGACCTCGGCGTCCAACCCGTCGATCTCCAGGTGGCCGAGTTCGGAGTTCGGGATGAGCACCCCACGATGGATCATGGCGCTGCCGATGCCGGTACCGAGCGTCGTGACCAGGACCAGACCGGGGTTCCCCTTGGCGGCGCCGTAATGCACCTCGGCGATTCCGGCGGCGTCGGCGTCGTTCATCAGATAGATGTCGCGCTGCAGGACGTCCTCGAAGATCTTCTCCGCCTGCGCGTCGATCCAGGAGTGGTCGATGTTGGCTGCCGAACGAGTCTGCCCGTGGGTGACCACGGCAGGAATCGTGATCCCGATCGGTCCGTCGCCCACTTCGGCTTTGAAGTGAGCGACGATTTCTGCGACGACCTGGGCCACGTTGGCCGGGGTCGACTTGGCTGGGGTGTCGATCCGGAGCCGTTCGGCGGCGAACAATCCGGTGGCCAGATCGACCGGTGCGCCCTTGATGCCACTGCCGCCGATGTCGATGCCGAGCACGGAACGGCCGGGTGCTGGTACGGGTGGGGTGTCGGTCATGGCTGGCAGCCTATCCAGATCACACCGGCTGTGTCAGGAGGCCAGTTGACGCAGGCACCAGTTGTAGAGCAGCGGCTGGGATCGATGGGCCTCGGAGAAATAGAAGCCGTAGTAGATCCGATACATCGCAAGAGCCTGTTCGAGTTCGTCCCCGTAGTGCTCCCTGGCCTGGTCGGCGAGCCAGGCCGCGTCGGCAACCGCTGACTCGTACGCCTCCAGTTCGCAGAACACGATCGCGCCCGCAACATCCATCAAGGGGTCGGCGGCCAGCGTGTGCGAGCTGAAGTCGCCGATGCCGCTGACCGTGGGACGCCCGTCGGGCAGCACGGTGAGGTAGGCGTTCGGCGGGCAGACGTCGCCGTGCACGAGTCGCGGCTCGCCGCTGCGGGCGCCCAACCATTCCTGCAGCCGGTCCCAGGTCCGGCTGATCTGCGGTACGTCCGCTTCCAGCCGTTCCTGACTGCCAGGCAGGACCCGGAGCAACTGGGCGGTGAGCAAGTCCGCCAGGTTCGGAAACACCTCCGGCGCCGCGTCGCCGAGCAGCCGGGCATGACCGGGGACTGGGGAGGGGAGGTGCTGAAGTCGGCTGGTCGCCGCGAGATAGTCGAGCAACACCTGACGTCGTACGTCCGGTTCGGCAGTCGGCAGCCAGGCGGACAGTGATCCGC
The DNA here is from genome assembly GCA_047605905.1 of Microlunatus sp. Taxonomy (GTDB): domain Bacteria; phylum Actinomycetota; class Actinomycetes; order Propionibacteriales; family Propionibacteriaceae; genus Microlunatus. The sequence continues at coordinate 29,528 of JASGEZ010000110.1, read as the reverse complement.
CGGACATCCGGCGGTCGACGGTGAACCACCGTCCGGCGATCTGCCCGCTGTCCAGGATCTGCGGGATCTGCAGTCCGATCGAGGCGTGCGCCCAGCTCGCGTACAGCGACTTCAACTGAGGGATCAGTGTTGCCGGCCCTTCATGACCGCCGCGGTAGACCCGCAACACTCGATCCCGACCGAGCGCATAGACCTCAGACTCCCCGCCCTCACCGATCCGGTCCTGCGCGGTCAGCCCGAAGCGCTGCAACACCGCACTCCCGGCCAGATCGGCCGGGATCTGCGCACGGTCGGCCGCCCGGGCCCGACGAGCCCGGTCGAGCTGGGACATGGTCAGTTCCCGGGCCGCGTCGGCGCTGAGCTGGTGGGCGATCGGGGTGACCGGACCGTGGGTGATGTCGAGATGCACATCGGCGAGTCCGAGGCGTCGCTGCAGCGGCCCCTGGCTGAGCCGGACGGATTGCGTCTTGGCGTGCGGCACCACGTTGCGGACATGGGTGAGCCAGCCGTGCTCGGTGATCAGCACCTGGCCGTCGGCGCCGTACCGCAGGGTCCAGAAGTCGTACGGCCGCAGCCAGCGCGACTTTCTCGGTGAGGAATGCAGCTCCACCCGGGACAGGTCCAGCCCCGGCAGAATCCGGCTCAATCCGAGTCCGACCTCATCGGCGGTGGCCACAGGAAGCAGCACACTGGTGGCGGAGTGATCGTTGTCGTTGCTGTCCCGTCCGCTGTAGCCCAACACGTTGACGTCGATCCGATACCAGCCGAGGCGGCGCCACAGGATCGGCTGGATCACCCGGACACCCTGGATGCGGTTGACCGGCACCGACTGGCTGGTGAGATTGGTCAATCCCCGGGTCACCCGGACACCCCGGGCCGACTGGGCGAGGGTGAAGTTGAACATCTGGACGACCCGGTTGCTGATCATCGAGACGATCCCGATCGCGAGCGGGATGAGCCCGGCGAGGGCGTAGGTGACGACGCCGAGGGCGGTGGTGACGACGAACACCACCAGCAAGATCACGGCGGTGAACAAGAACTCGCTGGAGAGGAGGAAGCCGAGGATCAGCCGCTGCGGCGGCACGACGACCAGCGGCTGATCGGCGACGCCGAGATCGGTGAAGACATCGGCGGGACCGCTGCCCTGATCGGCGATCCGGACCTGGTCCCCGTGTGCCCTGCTGAGCAGGTAGTCACGCAGCGAGGATGCCTGGGCCCGGGTCAGATAGCGCAGCTTGATGGTGGAGTCGCCGCTGCCGACCTCGATCCGCAGCTCGGCCAGTCCGAAGATCCGGGCCGCGAGCTGCTGGATGATGTCGACCGACTGGATCCGCTCGAACGGCACCCGCTTGGAGTTCTTGAACACCGCACCGGTCTCGATCCGCAGTTCCTCGTCGTCGATGACGTAGCGGGTGAAATACCAGGTCATCAGGCCGGCGACGGCGGCGATCACGATGATGCCGGCGGCGCCGAGCAGGATCCAGCGCAGTCCCCAGCTGGTGAAATCGGGTTCGTCGCCGGAGCCGTCGGGGATGAGCTCGCGGCCGAAGCCGATGATGATCGCCAGCAGCACCACCCAGCCGCGGATCACCGGGGTCAGCGGGTGCGGACGTTGGGTCTGCTTGACCGGGCTACCGGTGGTGGGATTCCCCGGGCTCGGGTTGCCGGTGGTCGGGCTGTCCGCGGCTGGGCTGCCGGTGGTCGGGGTCGTGGGTGGGATCTCGCTCATAGGCCGGATGCGTGAGCCTCGCCGAGCTCGGTCAGGTGGTCGCGGAGCCGGGCGGCTTCGACCGGGTCAAGACCGGGGATCCGGGCATCGGTGCCGGGGCTGGCGGTCTTCAAGGTGACCGAGGCGAGCTTGAAGAGCCGCTCCAAGGGCCCGGATTCGACCTCGACCAGTTGCATCCGTCCGTACGGCACCGCCGTCAAGGACCGGAACCAGACTCCGTGGGTGATGTAGAGATCGTCCTCGCGCTCGACGTACCCCCACGATGCGCAGGAGCGACGAAGGAAGTAGAAGCGCAAACCGGCGATGATCACGGCGGCGACCCAGAGCAGCGCCGACACCCACCACACCTCTCGGAAGAAGATGAGCAGCAGGACTGCTGGGATGGTGAACAGGATCAGCCAGCCGATGGCATCGGTGATCCGGCGCAGCGTCAAGAAGCCGGGGGCCAGCCGTTTCCAGTCGTACGCCGGTGGGGCGAAAAGGTCGTCCATCACGATCAGGCTAGGGCCTTGCGCCAACGGGGCGTCTTCTTGGGTCCCCGCACCTTGATGTCACCCATGATGTTGGTGCCGCGCAACACGATGGTCGGCATCGATGGATCGGGCTCACCGATGTCGGAGATCGAGGTGCCTCCCAGCACGTTGGTGACCTCGTCGATGATCGTCACACCACGGGGCACCCGCAGCTGCAGGCTGCCCATCAGTTGCGTGCCGCTGATAGCGACGACCGGCGCGTCGAAGGTGGCTTGGGTCAGATCGAGCTTGATGTCGCCCATGACGTTGTTGGCGATGCTGTGCGCGCGAATCCGCCAGGAACCCTCACGTTTGATGGTCGACATGACCGCGGTCAGCTTCTCCCCGTCGGGATTCGCGCCGTCGGTCACGACGAGCTGGCGCTCGGTCGAGGTCGTTGACGCAAGCAGGGGGTGTTGCGGCACCAGATCGGCAGTGAGTGCGGTGAGGTCGTCGAACGTCTTGGCCGTCAGTGCAGCCTCGGTCCGATCGGCGTGCTCCTCCAGGGTGATCCGGCCCTCGGCGTACGCGGTGTGCAACACCTCCGCGACCTGGTCGCGATCGGCGTCGGAGGCGCGGTAGCTGCCGGATGTCATCGGTTCCCCTTCTCGTCTGATGCTGGTCGACACTCGTCGGTCCTGGTCAGTGCGACTCGTGGTCAGTGCAGTCCGTGGTGCCGGCGTTTCTTCTTCGAGGGCACCGGTCCGGTCACTGATACCCCGCCGAAGAGCGAGACCCCTTTGATGGTGATGACCGGAGCGCCGGGAATCGGATCACCGAGACCCTTGATGTCGGTGCCGCCGAAGATGCCGGCAGTGCGGTCGCGGACCTCGATCCCGGCCGGGGCCTTGATCTCCATGCCGCCGAAGCACCAGAAGCCGTTGATCTCGATCTCGGTGGACTCGAACGTGGCCTCGGTGAGGTCGATCTCGATGCTGCCGAACAGCGAGATCGCCGTCGATTGCCTGGGCATCCGCCACCGGCCCTTGCGGGTCGCGCCGCCGAAGATGGCGATCAGCTGGTCCGACCCCGAGTCGCGACTGGTGTCGATCTGGAACCGGGTGCTGGGCTCCTCGGCCGGCGTGAATCGCGCGGCCGCCGGCTGGATCGGGGCGGCCGCGAGGGGGACCAGATCGCTGGTGATCGGCACCAGATCGTCGAAGGTCTTCGCCCGCATCACCTGGTCCAGCCGCTCGTCGTGCTCCTCGCGGGTGATGCGACCCTCCGCGTACGCCGTGCTGAGCACCGTGGAGACCTGGTCCCGGTCGGCGTCTGAGGCCCGGAGGTTTCCCCCGGAGATCGGGCCGACGCCGGTGGGCTCAGGAAGGCTGTCAGACATGTGCTCCACGGTACGCCGGAGCCCAGACAGTTCTTCCGGCATCCTCCTGGGGTCAGGGGTGGGCTGCGGGATGATTCCGGGTGCTCCTGGGGTTCGAGGCTCAGTGTGGGGCGGCGATGTCGAACACGTTGCCGTCCGGGTCGGCGAGCGTGGTCCAAACGGTGTCGTACTCGTCGAAGTCGCCGACCTTGGTGGCACCGAGAGTGAGCGCCCGCTCGATCATCGCGGCCGGATCCGGCGAGAACAGGTCGAGATGCCACCGGTTCTTGCCCGGGGTCGGCTTCTCGACGGCCAGGAACATCAGCGACGGCAGGCTCTTGTCCGGCGGCGCGGGAATCATGGCCCAGAACTGATTGGCGCCCTCAGCGAGCGGCAACTCCAACAGCTGGGACCAGAACGTGGCGAGCCGTTCGGCGTCGGCGCAATCGACGACCACCTGGCCGAGTGAGATGGAGGACATGTCAGCGATCGTAGGTCTCGGGTCTGACACTCGAGCGTGAGCGTCTCGCTCCGAGTGCGCGGCAGGCATGGGAGTCCTCGGGTGACCTGTCCTCAATCTCCGCCCATGGGTGGATATTGCGACGCTAGCGCTGCCGGGCGACCGGAATTGTCGCCCATGGGTGGAGATTGCGGCGCTCGCGCTGCCGATAGGCCGGAATTGTCGCCCGTGGATGGCTATTGTCGGCCGAGCGAGGCCCCGGTGCGAGTCTTCCGGCTTCGCCGAACCGTCGATCAGCCGAGCGAGATGTCGACCGTCTCGACGAAGACGGTGGTCCGCACGTCGACGGTGGAGCCGCCTTCGTCTCGGCGCCCCGGCTCCAGCTCTTCGACCAGCACTCGCAACGGCTCGGTGCCCGATGGTGCCTCGATGGTTCCCGACCACGTTGTCACCAGCCCATTCGACGTCGCCGTGAGGTCGGTCGGATCGCCGACGACGATCCAGCGCAGATCCGGATCGGCGACCTTCGGGTCCGACTGCTGCACACTGGCCCGGACCAGGTTGCCGAATCCGTCCGATCCGGTCACCGTCACCTCGACGGCGGTGCCGGCCACGGTGACGGTCGTCTGCCGGACGAGCCCTAGCCGGACGGCATCGAGAGTCACCGCAGCTGACCGAGTGGCACCGGCGAGCGAGTCGGGCTGATAGCGCGCGACGGTCAGCTGCAGGAACGGCCGATAGCCGAACGCGTCGGCCAGCTCGACATCGGCGTACCACTGCCCACTCGCCGCATCGAACGTCACCGGATGAACGGCGAGCCGGACGCCGTCGAGATCGACCACCTCCGTCGCCCGTGGGAAGTGCGCTCCGGTCAGGGTCGGAGTGTCGGCCCCGCCGGCGAGGAGCGGATCGCGACCCACCCGGGTCGCAGTCAGGTCCACCGCCAACGCCTCCCCGTCCCCGGAGACCAGCCACGGTCGAGCGAGGTAAAGGCGGAGCACCTGACCGGAGTGATGTCCGACGGCGTCTCGCGCTGACGCCGGGACGATCTCGGTCACCACCGGCATCGGCGGCGCGACGGTGTTCGGGATGACCATCGTGAATGCCCGCGATCCGGGCTCGCCGCTGGTCCGGCTGATCGGTCGGCTGACGTAACGCACATTCACCTGAGTGCCGCCACCGATCGCGCCGCCGCGCAGTCGGATGATCGTGCCGCGCTTCTCGTCGATGCGTACGTCCTTTCCGACGTCGGCTCTCCGGCCGTCCGGCAACCGCACCTCGACCGAGCTCGCCACCACGCCTCGGCGGTCCAGCAGCACCGCCCGGTCGGCCAGCACCACGATCTTCTCCTCGGTGAAGTAGCTCGCGAAGCTGGAGTACGCCTCCAGTTCGACGGTCGCCTCGTGCCGCTTGGTGTCCGGCAACCGTGCCTCCAGGGACTCGATGCTCACCTCGTTCTTGGTCGAGCGGGTGACGGGTACGGTGCCGAGTCCGATGGCCGTCCGTCGGGTGACCGGCGCGTCCTGCGTGGGATCGTCCGCGGTGTCGAGCCAGGTGGCGCCGATCGCAACCCGTTCGGTGCTCAAGCAGCTGACCACCAGCTCACCGTCGATGCGCAGCAGAGCCGACCCGAGGTCGCGGTCGGGTTCGAGCGAGGTGACCTGCGGAGCCAGCAGCGGGCGGCGTACGGCGTGGATGAGAGTCAGCCGACACCCGGGAGTGAACATCCAGTGGCCGCCGCCCTGGACCTGTTCCACCAGCGCCGCTTGGTCGGTCGCGCTGATCCGCTGCCAGAGTGCGAAGTGATCGAGGGTCGCCGGGTCGATGCGATAGCTGACCGAGCCGGTCAGGATCTCGGCCTGCGGCACGAAGACGGTCAGGTCGGTGTCCCGGTCGGGGTTGAGAGCCACCTGCGCGTCTCCGGCGGCCACCACCAGTCGGGCGGAGGATCGCTGCGGCCAGGTCCCCTTCAGTGCCACCGTCACCGGTGACCCGAGCGCGGGGAGGTCGATGCTCAACCCGCTCGCCGCTGGGTCCGACAGATAGTCGATCTCCGGTCGTGGCGGCCCGGTGCACACCAGCTCACCGGTCTCGTCATCGGTCTCGGTCTGATCGGCCAGGTCCAGTGCGTCCCGGGTCACCAGTTCGGCATAGCTGGCGGGGTCGACACCGCCGGCCGGCAGCCCGTGCAGCTCGCACAGGTCCTGCCCGACCCGGCCCGGGAAGAGCAGCCGCTCGACCGGCGACACGTCGGCGTCGGCCAGGTCGTAGTCACCGAGCAGCACCAGCGTGTCCGGCGCGTCGCCGATGCCGGGGACGGGCCGTGGGGCGCGCCGGACGATCGTCGGCGCGGCGATCGGCTCGAGTCGGCCGAACTTCTCCGGCGGAGCAGCGGCGTCAGTGGGCTGAGCCGTTGCGACAGTGCGAGAGTTGCCCGCCAGATCGACGCAGCGAGCACGCAGCTGATAGGTGTGCCCGAACCGCAATCGCGGCAGGCTGCCGGGCTCGACCTCGTAGTCGACCGAGACCTGCGCGGTCTGGTCTGCGGTCGGCAGGTTGGCGCTGGGCTTAGCCGGGACGCCGGTCGCCGAGTCCAACACGCTGGTCGGGGTGGGCGCGGCTCCGCTCCAACCGTTCCACTTGTAGACCGCGTCATCCAGTCGGAACAGCGCGGTCGGCCGGACGGTGTCCTGCTCGGGATTCGGGCTCGGCAGCCGTACGTCCTCCTGCTCGGTGACCAGGACGGTCGTGTTCCACCCCTCGTCCGGCTTCGGGACGATCGTCAACGACGGGTCGCGTGGGAAGGTGTAGCCCAGTTCCGGTCGGCGCTCGAACAGGCTGCGCCACTTTCCGGCGCTGAGGTCGAGCACGTCGATGCGCTGCCCGATGGTCAGGTCCTCCGCGAACAGCTCGACCGGCGGGCCACCGGGGGCGAGGCTGGCCTGTAGCTCGTCCTCCAGTTCGCGCTGGCGGATGGTGCGGTTGCGATACGTCGTGCTCAGGTCCGGCCGGACCAGGGTGATGCCTCGGCTGCTCAGAGCCGGCAGCGTACCCTCGCCGAACTGGTCGGCCTGCGCGGCGGCCTGGCTCATCCGGGACGCTGCGAGATGAGGGTCGACCATGGTGAGGAACGCCTTCTCCGTGGCCAGGGTGAGGAAGCCGCCAGTCTGTTCACGCAGCTCCGGCTGCGGGTTCGGCTGGGCCAGAAAGTCCGGCGTGGTCAGCGTCACGAGCGCGATCTCCCGCGCCTGCCCGGCAGCCCCGCCGTAGCCGAAGGTGACCCGCACCCGTCCCGGAGCTGGTGGCAGCTCGATCTCCAGGTCGATCGCCAGCCCGAGGTGGCGCAGCAGCTCGGGGTGATGCCCGAGCAGACTGATGCTGGCGTGGACGTCGAACTCCGGTCCCTCGGGTTCACGTTCGTCTTGGTCGTCCATCGGCGCCCTGTAGTCGGCCGCCTCGGCCAGGCTGCCCGGTTCCGGGGTGCCGGAACCGGAGCCATCGAGCAGTCCGGCCGCGGCGGCCAGCGCCAGCAACTGCCGGCCGTTCGGAGGTCCGTCGGGATGCTCGACGGCGGTGCGGACGTAGGTGTCCAGGACGGAACTCGCGATTTGTCCGCTGGCCATCGGTTGCAGCGGGGTGTGGGAGAAGTCGACGAAGCGGTGCGCGTTGACCGGCGCGTCCGGGGCGAACGTCGCTGCCCAGACCGCCGAGGACGGTGTCGGACTGACGACCCGGTGCGGCACGACGGCGCCGTCGACGCGTACCCGCAGGTTCAAGCCGGCCAGCGTGGCCGGCCAGTCGACCCACTCCGGATAGTCGGCGAGCACCCCATTGGCCTTCAGCCGCGGCGAGAGGTAGACGGTCAGTCGGCCGACAGACCCGGTCCGGCCGGAGGGGAGGGCAAACGGAAGCAGCTGACGTACGGGCATGGCCGGTCCGTCCTTTCTCTGATGCCGGCGCTTCGGAAGTGCCGGCGGGATCGGGTATCGCAGGTGGTTGGGATCAGGCGTACGCGGCGCAGTACTCGGCCCATTGCTCGGCGGTGAAGCGATCGCCGAAGGACGGGCCGGAGCCGAGCGTGGCGGCCAGCGATCGGCGGCGGCTGTCGTCGGCGGCGAGGGAGACCTCGACGGTCTGCCGCCAGCTGGTGTCGGACTTGGAGAACGGGGTGTCCACTTCGGCGGTCAGCTGGGCGGTGCCGCGGAGCAGCTTGCTGTCCAGGTGATAGAGCAGCGAGAGCAGCACCTTGCCGGTGATGTTCACCAGTCCGAGCACGCTGGCGTTACCGGCGAGCTCGACGTAGGCGCCGAGGGTGACCGTCGAGTCCTCGTACGTCAGTTCGATGCCCAGGGACGCGGACAGGGAGGCCGAGACGACAACGATCGAGGCCGCCAACTCGTAGGTCACCGCGAGGCTGCCGAGCAGGAAGTCCAGATCATCGGCAACCATCCGCACCTCCAGCGAGCCGCTGCCGCCGAAGCCCATCAATGTGATCCGGAACGGGTCGTCGCGGCGGGACAGGTTGAACCCGATCGTGGAACTGCCCTCGTTGGGCAGGTCCAAGGCGAGACCGACATTCAGCCCGGTCACGTTGATCACCCCGAACGAGAGCTTGGGCACTGGGATGTCGACCTCGGCCCGAACACCGCCGGAGTCGATCTCGATGTCTCCGAGGTCGAGCAATCCGACGATGAACTCGCGTACGGGCTCGAGGAACTCCAGCACCTCGATGAACCGCCAGTCGGCGAGGTCGGTGTCGAGCCCGGCGTTCCCGTCACCCGGGTCGTGGTAGCGGACCCTACGGAATGCGATGGCGATCGCCGGGGCCCCGGGCGGTAGCCGGAGCGTGACGTTGTCGAGGGTCAGCTCGAAGTCGGTGTCGGTCGCTCCGCCGTCGTCGGCGTCGGTGGTCAGCGGTATGAACTGGCTGAGTTCGATGTTCGCCGTGGAGGTGGCCTTGCTGCCGAAGAAGGCGGGCAGCCCGGCCGAGGCGAGGTCTTCGGCGATCACGAAGACCGGGTCGCCTGCCACCCTGAAGGTCTTGAGCTTGGGCTGCCAGCGGAGCAGATAGCCGATTCCTTCCTCCTCGATCAGCGTCTCGATCGTGGGTAGCCCGGTGTCGCCGCCGAGATCGTCCAGCGCGATGTTGACCTGCTCGACGATCTCGTCCAAGGCGATCGAGCCGAACAGCCGGGCGGCATCGCCCAAAGCGCTCTTGGGATCCCAGCTGAGGATCGGCGGGGCGGCGTCCGCTTGGACAGGGAGCTTTGAGTTGGCGGGGAAGTCCTCGCGGGCTGGGAAGTCTGCACGGTCCGGGGCCGCGATCCGCGCGGCGGTGGGTGCGATGCCGGAGCCGAGGGTCTGGCTGAAGGTGTCGATCCGCAGTGACGGCCGGATCAGCCCCTGCCCGGCGCCGGGCCGGTCGAGGGTGGTAGGTGTTGCCAGAGTGTGGAACGCGAGTCCCGGGTTCCTGGGGCCGTTGCCGTGTGCCAGCCAGGCAGCGGCGTACGTCACCTCGATCGCGTCGCTGCCACCGACCAGTGCGGCCACGGCATCGTCGCTGACTCGCGCCGACGACACGCGCGGATAGAAGGCCGGACGGCCGGCGGTGATGAGATCGGCACGGACAGCGCCGGCGGTTGAGCCGGCCAGGTCCGGCCGATCGAGCGCGAGCCGGATGAGTCTGGTGGAGCGGCTGGAGCCGGCCCGGCCGGCGGGGTGTGGATCGGCCCAGCCGATCGGCTGGCCGCCCAACTCGAGCTCGGCCGGGTGGTCGGCGAAGAACGTGCTCAGCAGGCCGAGCGGTGTGGGGACGCCGTTCACCGTGTCCTGCACGGTGAATGCGTGGTCGCTGGCTACGAAGATCGCCGGCATAGTGAACGCGATGTCGGTCCGTCCAGTGCGGTCTGTGGCGCGGTAGCCGATCGTCACGGGTACGCCGTCCCGGGTGACGGTGCCGATCTTGTCGGTGCCGATCTGGGTGCCGTCATCAAGGGTCACCGAAGCCAACGCCACCGGCCCGGCACCAGGGTCGCTGGCAATGACCTGGGTGAAGGGGATGCCGCGGCCATCCTGCGGCATGTGCGGTGCCGGGAACGGGACCGGAGTGGCGGAGATGGACAGGAAGTCCTGTTGGACGAGGACCGCGACCGGGTTGCCGGAAGCGTCGTCGCGGACCAGTCGCTCGGTGACCGTGGTGATCGCCGCAGGAATGCCGAAGGGTGCGAGGAAGCCGCGTTGGGCTGTCTCGACGTACAGGTCCCGGCCGGCGGCGGCGCGATGCAGATAGCGTGCGAGCTGACCGGTGGCCCAGGCTCCGGACAGGTCGATGAACGACCCGTGAGTGGTGAGCCACAGCTGGTTCACCTCGATGGCCTCGGCAGGGTCGACCGTCGTAGCCGCCACGATCTGACTGCGTACGTCGGCGGTCAGTGGTCGGTCCGCGGGGGTATCGCCTGGCCTGGACCAGATGGCTCGCAGCTTCGCCGGCTGTGTCGAGTTGTCGGTGCCCGTGTCGGTGTCGGCGTTCGGCAGCAGACGGGTCCGCCACAGCTCCGTCACGTCCGCCCGGGTGACCGGTGCCACTCCCGCAGCGAACCGGCCGTCAGGTTCGGGAGAGAAGACCAACGAGTCGACCAGTTCGAGGGCGGTCACCTCCGGGCTGGGCTCTGCCGGCCGTCCGGGTGGCTTGCGGCCGGGGACCGCCCGCTCGTCCAAGGCGAGTGCCCGACCGGCGAGGTCGAGGATGCTCTTCAGCGCGTACGGGGTGCCGGTCGGAAGGGCGACCACCAGCCGTGACTCCGCCGCCGCGCGATGGTCGATCCCGTCGGCCGGTACGTCGTCCTCGGCGCCGATGGTCTGCTCGACCGTGTGCTGAGAGCCGAACACCAGCCGTACGCCGGTGAACTTTGCCAGTGGGTCGACAGCGACCAGGGTGCGTCTGGCTGAGTCGACGTCGAGGTTCAAGAACTCCAGCGTGAGACTCAGCTGATCGTCGGCTCGGACCAGCCGGTCGACCCGAGTGGGCACGACCGGGATGGGTGCGGCAGAGCGCTGGCCGGCGGTCGGGCCGGCCGCCGAGGATGTGTCGTGGATCGCCATGCCAGCCAGGGTGAGCGACCGATGTTGCAGATTTGTTGTGTCGAGGTTGTGTTGGTTCGGGTTCGGCTAGACTGCTCCGCGCGTGCTCGGCCCCGGCCGGGATCGGGAGCGCACACGCGGATGTAGTTCAATGGCAGAACATCAGCTTCCCAAGCTGAGAATGCGGGTTCGATTCCCGTCATCCGCTCCAACCCGGACATCTGATGGTGTCGCCGCGGACGGCTTCTCACCCATCCGTGATGCTCACCAGGACTTCTCCGACGTGGCTGACAGTTCTTGGGTCTTTTGACGCTGTGTCGTCAGTGAGATGATCACGTCATGGCTGTCAGTGCAGTCGAGCGTCGGCGCGCCACCTGGGCGGAGTACGACGCCTTGCCCGAGCGCCCGCGAGCGGAGTACATCGACGGGGAGATCATCGTGGCTCCACCACCCACTCGAAGCCACCAGCGAGCGTCGTGGCGGTTCTGCACGGTTCTGGACCACCAGCTTCCGCCCGAATACGAGGTCGTTGAGAGCTGGGCCTGGCGGACCGGCGGAAGTGAGTTCAGCCCGGATCTGATGGTCGTGGCGGTCGCCGACATCGATAGCGACGTGCGGTTCACGAAGGTGCCTCTTCTCTGTGTGGAGATTCTGTCGTCGAACCGGGCCAACGACTACGTCACCAAGATGGCGAAGTATGCCGAGGCGGGGCTCGACCACTACTGGATCCTGGACACCGACGGCGTGCTCGACGTGCTGGTACGCGACGGCGCCCACTTTCGGCTCGCGCAACAGGTCGTGTGTGGGACGCCCGCGCGTATCGAGATCGGCCCGCACCTGGTGATCGAACTCGACCTGGGCACAGTCTTGGCCTGAGTCAGGTCACCGTTAGCTGCGCCGGCTCAGATTCCCCATGCGCCGAGTGCGAACTCGGCAACCACGGTGGCGAGGATGAACGAGGCCGCGATGGCCACGATGCCGGTGGGGATGATCTTCCAACCGATGCCCTTCAGCAGCGGCAGATCCTTGCCGATGCCCAGTCCGGCGATGGTCAGCATCCCGGTGATGATCGACAAGAAGGGCACGGTCTCGGCCATATGGATCAACGACTCGGCGAACGGTGAGATCGGTGTGGTCGCCAGGGCGCCGAGTGTCATGGCGGTGACGATGGCCGGCACCTTGTGCCGAGTCAGCTTGCTGACGCCGATGCTGAGTGCGACGAGCAGCGACAGCACGGCGAACGTCAGCACCATGCCGAAAGAGAAGCTCTTTCCGGCGATCGTCGCCACGACCAGGCCGGTCACGCTGAAGATCAGCAGCGACGTCGCCATCGGTACGGTCGTCTTGGTCTCCAGCAGACTGCTGACGGCAGACTTCATGGCGGCGGCGTCGCCGGTCTTCTTCTCCTCGGGCTGCTTCCACCGCTTGGACAGCACCCGGTACATCTTGTCGGCCAGTGGCAATGCGACCCACACACCGACGTAGAGACCCAGCACGCTGGTGATCAGGTTGGAGGCAGCCGACAACGCCAGCACCTGCTGCTGCATCTCCGGGTGTGCGGCGACGATCACCGAGGCTGCGGCGGCCATCATCGAACCCGATCCGACACCTGCTCCCATGGCCAACGCCAGCGGGTCGAAGATGCCGAGTGAGGTGGTCAGCGATGCGATCAGACTGACGATGATCGCCCCGAAGATGGTGCCGAAGACGTACATGGACAAGACTCCGCGGTACTGCGGTGAATCGGCCCCGTACCGCTCGCTGATCATGGCGAACGAACCTTCTCGGTCGATGGAGAAGGTTGCGCCGACGGTGGCCGGGCCCATTCTCAGCAGCACCGCGAGCGGCAGCGCGAGCACCAGCGTGCCGAGCAGGTGGCCGAGTTCTTGCAACAGCAGTGCCGGCCCGGCCTGGAACAGGAGTCCGACATTGGGACCGATCTCGAACGAGAGCCGAGCGCCGAGGAACAGCACCGCCACGCCCATGATGGCCGTTGCCGCTTCCTGCATGCCCAGGCCGATCGGGCGCCACGGCTGGCCGGAGATGAAGCCGGACATGAGCAGGCCCCAGATCATCGGCAGCAAGGTCACCGAGGCAACCCCGATCGGGATCACCACAGGACCGATCGCCTGCGCGATGCTGGCGATCACGAGGGTGAGGCCGAGCAGGATCCACAGTTTGGGATCACGCAGTGTCATGACGACGACGTTTGTCGACTTGCCGGAGGAGTCAGCTGCTGACTTGTCGACGCTGGGTTCTGGGGGCATTGGGACTCCTGGTGCTGGTCAGGCCTCGAGGGTGATTTGGGTGGCTCCGGTGGGGCGTTTGGCGCGGCGTTGCTGTAGGTCGGTACGGACGGTGGGGTCGAGGGCGGCGTCCAGGCTGGTCCAGGCCAGTAGGACGGCGCCGTCGATGGCGGCGTTGTCGGCGGCGGGGGTGGCGGCCGAGATGGTGAAGTTCGGGTTGTGTGCCGGACCGGTCTCGCCGAGGAACGCGATCAACGGGTGGATGGCCGGCACGACCTGCGAGACATTGCCCATGTCGGTGGAGCCGCCCGCGCCGGCGGGCTGTGGCACGATCGTCCGGCCGCGGGCGATTAGGTTGCGGTCCCAGAAGTCGGCCAGGGCCGGGTCAGGGTTGACTGGGGCGTACGGGTGTTCGGTGGGTGCCCACTCCCAGGTGCAGCCGGTGGCGATCGCGGCTCCTTCGAAGCAGGCGAGTACGCGTTTCTTCAAGGTGCGCCAGATGTCGATGTCGTAGGCCCGCAGTTCCACTTGGACGATGGCCTTGTCCGGAATCACGTTCGTTGCTTCGCCACCGTGGGAGATGAACGCGTTCATGTTGGTTTCTTTGGGGACGTGCTGGCGCAGCAGCCCGATGGCGGTGAGTGCCAGGGTGGCGGCTGCGGCCGCATTGATGCCCTGTTCGGGCATGGCCGCGGCGTGGGCGGTGCGGCCGTGGAAGGTCACCTCGAACCGGTCGACGGCGGTGGACTTGAAGCCGGACGCGCTACCGTCCACGCCGGTCATGCCGTGCACCATGAGTGAGAAGTCGGTGTCTTCCCAGGCGCCGGCCAGGAGCATGGACACCTTGCCGCCGCCGTGTTCCTCGGCCGGGGTGCCCAGCAGTTTGACGCGGAGTCCTGCCTCGTTGGCGACTGTTGCCAAGGCGAGCGCGGCGCCGACGCCAGCGGTCGCGATGACGTTGTGACCGCAGCCGTGGCCGATGCCGGGCAGGGCGTCGTATTCGGCGCAGACGGCGACGGTGAGGTCGCCGTCGCCGTAGACGGCTTCGATGGCGGTCTCGATCCCGTACGCGCCGAGTTCGGTGGCGAAACCCGCCTCGCGCATGATCTCCGCGATGCGCTTCGAGGCCTTGAACTCCTTCCAGGAGAGTTCGGGGTTCGCGTGGATCACGCGGCTCAGCTCCAAGAGTTGGGGCTTGCGACGCTCGACCTCGGCTGCGGCTCGGTCCTTGAGCAACTGGGTCTGGGTCTGGGCTGAGGCGGCAGTGTTCACGTGCGGATCCTTTGGTTCGGCGGGAGAATTGTGCGCAGCGACATGCTAAGGCTGTGTTACTTCGCAGGAAATCTGCGGAAGTGGCTGCGAATCTGCCGATAATAGGAAACTCTCAGCATCTTTCGCCAGGAGGAACGGGTGGAACTCGATGAGCTGGATGCCCGGCTCGTGCACGCGCTGCAAGTCGAGCCGCGGGCCGCCTGGACAGACCTTGCTCCCATCGTGGGAGCAGATCCGGCGACCCTGGCCCGGCGGTGGAACCGGCTGCGGCGTGAAGGAATTGCGTGGACCAGCGGCTATCTGGAGCCGCCGCAGGTGGCCATCGTCGAGCTGGACCACAACCGTTCCGGGACCCGGGAAGTCCCGACCCAGCTCACGCACCATCCCGAGGTGCTCGTCGTCGATGTCTGCTCCGGATCTCGCGATCTCCTGCTGATCGTGAC
Source organism: Microlunatus sp. (assembly GCA_047605905.1). GTDB lineage: Bacteria > Actinomycetota > Actinomycetes > Propionibacteriales > Propionibacteriaceae > Microlunatus. The sequence goes on along the minus strand of JASGEZ010000110.1, from coordinate 14,468 downwards.
GGCCCGAGACATCAGTTCGCTGACCGAGTTCGTGACCGGATCGGCTGGTCTCCAGGGATTCGGTGCGGTCCGTACGCACCTGATCAGCGACCTGCTCTCCGACGGGTCCGACTGGCGGCTGCGAGCGCTCAGCCCGACCGAGGTCGAGCAGCTTCCGAAACCCCCGCCGCCTCGCGCACGAGCCGCGCGGACGGTGCCCGACGACCTGGCGTCTGCGATCGCACGTGCCATCTGGGTGGATGGCCGAGCGTCGGTCGCCTCGATCGCGGCTTCCAGCGGATTTGCTCCGCAGCGAGTCAGCGATGCGATCGCCGTCCTCAGGGCAAGCGGCGAACTGCGGCTGCGTACGGATGTGGCACGCGCGGCGTCCAGCTGGCCGATCTACGCCTGGTATTTCGTCGAGGCTCCGGCTCGGACGGTCGAGTCGGCGCGGACTCGGATTGTGGCCGTCCCCGAGGTGCGGCTAGCGGCGGTATGTGCCAGCCGCTACAACCTGATCTTGGCGGTTTGGCTGCGTACCCTCGCGGACGTGAACCGCTTCGAGATCGCGCTCGGGAACGCCTTGGACGGTGCGCGAGTCGCCGACCGGGCCGTCGTCCTGCGCATGGTCAAACAGGTGGGTCGGCTCCTCGGTCCGGACACCCGGGCGATCGGGGATCCGCCGAACGACCCGCCCCCGGCACGATGAGCGCCGGCCTGAGGTTGGGGTGCCTGGTGCCTATCCCAGCCGGCGCCACCAGGGCAAGAAGTGCAGATCGACCGGGATGGTGATCTCGGTTGGTCCCTCGACTACTGATCCGGTCGAGTCTGACCAACGCCCGGGCGGCACCAACACAGCCCGGGTGGTGGCTCCCTGCTCCAGCACCGGCGCGACCAGCAGGTTCTCGCCCAGCAGGAACTGGTCGCTGACCTGCTCATATCCACGATGGTGGTAGGCGAGCGGCCGCAGGATCGGCTCGCCCGTCTTGGCGGCATGCCGGACCAGGGTCATGATCTCCGGCAGCAGCGACTGCCGAAGTGCGACGGCGGCCTGCACAGCCGCGAAGTGTTCATCATCCAACACCCGCCGCGGCGCCATCGAGAACTGCATCATCGGGAAGAGCGCCGAGCACTGGGCGAACCGGACGAACAGCTCCTGGTCGACCGGTGCGCCGTCGAGGACGTAGGCCGCGTCTCCGCCGCCGATCATGTCCGGGCAGTTGAACACGTCACCGATCAGTCCCTGCGCGATCGACTCGGGAATCAGCGAGCCCAGCCCGCCGCGCCCCCACCGGCAGGGTTTGTCGTGCAGTCGTTGAGCGAGCGGCTGGCCGCCGAGCTTCCAGCAGGCCCGCAGCTCGTTGAACTCGAACTCGGCGGCGAACCTGGCCCAGGCCTCGCACTGACCGGTGGGCCCGGTCCCCGCGTGCGTCCGGTCATCCAGCCGGTAGTCGCGGAGATCGCCTGCGTCGAGCTTGAACCCGTCGACGCCGAACTCGGTCTGCAGCCGCCGGAGTTCGCCGCGCAACCAGCTCACCGCGGCCGGATTGGTCAGATCGGGCGCGGCGCTGTAGCCGTTCCACCACTGCCGGATCACCGGATCCCCGTTCGGCTCGCTGATCAGCCAGCCAGCCCGCCGGGCGAGCCGGAAGTTCTCACTGTCCGGGCTGATGAACGGGACCAACCACAGCATCACCGGGAAGCCCCACGCGTGCAGTTGCTCGATCATGCCCCTCGGGTCCGGGAACTGCGCGGCATCGAACTCCCAGGTCCCGTAGTCGCGGGACCACCGGTCGTCGATCATCAGCAGACCGGGCGGGAAGCCGGCATCGAGAATGCCTCGGGCGTACGCCAGCACCGCCTCCTGGGCCGGCCGGTACGGCATCTCCATCCAGGTGTTGTACTGCGGGCTGGTGAACATGGCCTCGGCCGGCGTCACCCCGGCAGGCGGGAAGAACCTCCGCGACGCCTCCCAATAGGCATCGGCCAGCGAGTCGCCGCCACGCCCGACGACGACCTCCTCCCCGGTGATGTCCAGCCCGCCGTCGCCGTCGAACGCGAAGGTGAACGGCTGCTCCGACCAGACGTACCGGCCGGTGCTGGAGACCAGCAGCGGGGCGGACTGGTTGGCGCCGTCGTTCGGATTGGTGATCAGGCCGGCGTTGGTGGCGAGGTCGCGTTCGTGTCGCTCAGCGCCGAAAGGCATCGCCTGGCCGTCGGCCACGGCTCCGCCCCACCAGTATTCGCCGCCGGTCAGGTCCAGGTGCGTCGTCGTCACAGAGGGATTCTGGTCTACCCAACGGCGGTGGCTGCGGGTGGTTAAGGACTGGGCTGAAGGTCGGCAGGCGGAGTTGCTCCGAGGACCAGGCCGGCATTGCGAGCGGCGGAGTGGGCGAGCGCCAGCACTTCCCGTTCCGGCAACTGGTACGCGGCCGCAACCCGGGCCACGTCGGCGAACTCGGGATTGACCTGGCGGATGCCGGAGTCGTCGTACCCGATCTTGATCCGGATCTCGGCACCCGGAAGGTCCCCACTGCCGACATTCTCGATCCCTGTGCCCGCAAGATCCACCGTGCACCAGCCGCGGGCGAGCGCGATGCGGGAGACCTGGTAGCTGCGCACACCCAGCGTGCTGGTGTGCGTGAGAATCACCTGCCGCAGTTCCTCGACCAACTGCAGCCTGGCCAGCACGCTGAGGATGTGCGCCGGCCGGCCCTTCTTCATCATGATCGGCGTCAGCCAGGCATCGGCCGCGCCGTCGCTCAGCAGGCGCTCGATCACACCGGGCCAGAGCCGGGGATCGAGATCGTCGACATTCGCCTCCAGCACCACCATCGATTCTGTACCCGGTCCATCCGATGCAGCCCGGTCGGCAACCGGCTCGATCTCACCGAGGACGACGCGGGTGATGTTGGGCCGGTCGGGGAAGTCCTTGGTGCCCGCACCCGAACCCGATCCGACCAGAATCATGGCCGGCAGGTCCTCGCAGGACCGGGACAGGGCGGTGACGAGCGCCATCCCGGTTGGGGTGGTCAGCTCCCCGCTACCGCCGGCGCGGACTCGCCAACCGGCGGACAGCCGTACGACAGCTGGGACCGGCACGGGCAGATCGCCATGGGCGGCACGGATACGGCCGGATCCCACGGCCACCGCGCTGGCGCTGATGCTGGTGACGCCGAGATCGGTCAGCGCCGCCGCCACGCCGACCACATCGGCGATCGAGTCCAGCGCGCCGACCTCGTGGAAGTGGACCTCCTCGGCCGGGATGCCGTGAGCGGCGGCCTCGGCCTCGGCCAACCGGGCGAAGGTGGCGAGCGCCCGATCCCGGACCGATTCCGTCAGTGAAGCGGCCAGCAGGCTCTCGCGGATCGTCGACCATTGTCGGTGCGGCAGATCCTCGGTGATCACCTCGACGGAGATCTTCGTGGCACGCTGCCCACACCGCATCACCTCGGCGGCGGACAGGCGGACCGAGTCGGGCACGACCGCATCGACCGCGTCCTGGATCGTGCCGAGATCGGCCCCTGCGTCGACCAGCGCGCCGAGCAGCATGTCGCCTGCCACCCCGGCCGAGGCATCGATCCAGGCGTGCCGCTGCTGCCCAGAAAGGCCGCTCATGGGGCAGCGATCTGGGCCGCGAGATGACCGGCCCCGTAGCCGTTGTCGATATTGACCACCGCGACACCCGGCGCGCAGGCGTTCAGCATGGTGAGCAGCGCCGCCAGCCCTTCGAACGCGGCCCCGTAGCCCACCGAGGTGGGCACCGCGATCACCGGCGCGGACACCAAGCCGGCCACCACACTGGGCAGCGCGCCGTCCATCCCCGCAGCGACGACGATGGCCCTGGCGGTACGCAGCCGAGGCAGCTGGGCGAGGACCCGATGCAGACCGGCCACCCCGACATCCACCACGATCTCGGCCTCCCGACCGAGATAGCGCGCAGTCAGCAACGCTTCGCGAGCCACCGGTACGTCGGAGGTGCCGGCGGCCAGCACCAACACCGGGCCGCCTGATGCCGGGACAGGCTCCGGGGGCCACGCGATCAATCGGGCATCGGTGTCATGGGCGGCGTCCGGCAGCGCCGTCAGGATCGCCGGCACCTGCTCGTCTCGAACGCGGGTGAACAGCGACACCTGGGGCTGGTCGGCCAATGCCTGCGCGATCCGGGCGACCTGGCCGACGCTCTTGCCCTCGCAGAAGATCGCCTCGGGATAGCCCCGTCGATCGGTACGCCCGAGGTCGAGCCGGGCAATATCCTCCAGGTCGCCCGCGAGTTCTGCCATCGCAGCCTGATCAGCCCCAGCGGTCCGATCAGCCATGGTGGACCGCCACCAGAGGCAGGGTGAACGCGCCGGATTGCAGACCGGCCAGATCCAGCGTCACGTAGCGGAAACCGGCGGCTCGGACAGCGTGGAGAACCTCGCTCCGCAAGGGATCCGAGGCGATCCGAGCCAGCCCCGCGGCATCCAACTCGAGCCGGGCGATGCTGCCGTGATGACGGACCCGGAGGTCGCCCAACCCCAGGTCGCGCAGCCCCTCCTCGGCCCGATCGATCTGCGCCAGCTTCTCCGGCGTGACCTCCTCGAAGTGCGGGATGCGTGAGGCCAGGCAGGGTGAGGCCGGCTTGTCGGCCACGCTGAGACCGATTTCGCGAGCGACCGCCCGGACATCGGCCTTGGTCATCCCGGCCGCCACCAGCGGCCGGCGTACGCCGTGCTCGGTCGCGGCGCGTGCCCCCGGCCGGTCGCTGCGGCGTACGTCGTCGGCGTTCTCGCCGTACGCGATCGCATCCAGCCCGTGGCTGCGGGCCACCCCGGCGTCGATGGTGCTGAAGAGCTCGTTCTTGCAGTGGTAGCAGCGATCCGGTCCGTTGGCCCGGTAGGCAGGCTGGTCGCCCTCAAAGGTCTCGACCTCGATCACCTCGACCCTGAGCTGGCCCGCGACCGAGTGGGCGGCTCGGCGCTCGGCGGACGCCAGACTGGGCGAGACCCCGAGCAGCGCGACCACTCGATCCGCATCCAGAACACGCGCCGCCAGTGCCAACAGCACCGTCGAATCCACCCCGCCGGAGAAGGCGACACCGAGCTTGGTGATCCCCGCCAGATCCGCGCCGACGCGGCGGGTTGCCTCGGTCAGGGTGATCACCGGTGAGGCTGCTTCGGTCACATGAAGGAGCCTAACTGCCGAGTCGTTGCTCGTCGTCGGCGTGACAATCCGTGGCAATGAGGGTCAAGTCGCCAAATATGCACATGCTACAGTATGAGCATGAAGACGGAGCGGCTTCAGGTCCTGATCGAGGTCGGTCAGCGCAAACGACTGGAGGAACTGGCCGAGTCGCGAGGTGTCTCCGTCGCCGCGCTGGTGCGAAACGCGATCGATCTAGCCTTTCCTCCGGAGACTTCTCAGCGCGCTGCCGCGGCCGCGGTGATCCTCGAGGCAGAGCCGATGGCGGCGCCTGAAGTCCCCGACCTGCTGGCAGAACTCGACGATCTCCGTGGGCGTCGAGGATGATCCTGCTCGACACGACGATCCTCATCTATGCCGTGGGCTCCGAGCATGCATTGCGGGAGCCGTGCCGGTCGCTGATCTCCGCCATTGCCGACGGCCGAATCGCCGGTACGACGACGATCGAGGTGATCCAGGAGTTCGCCCACGTCCGTGCGCGGCGTCGGGGTAGGGCGGACGCTGCCCGGCTCGCTGGCAGCTATGCCACCTTGTTGGGCCCACTGCAGGTGATCGATCAGGATGATCTCGCGGCCGGTTTGGACCTCTACGCGAACTCCACCGTGCTAGGCGCCTTCGATTCGATCCTCTCCGCGGCTGCTCGGCGCCGGCCGCACATCACCGCCATCGCCTCAGCCGATCGGGCCTTCGGGGAGGTGGTTGGCCTGTCGCATCTCGATCCGGCGGATCCTGACTTTGCCGACGGATTCGGCAGCCGAGCGATGTGACAGCTGAGCATCACCGACGGGTGACGTCGTCGCCGGCACTGGGGTGCAGGCGCCAGACCTGGATCAGCGGCAGGATCATGATCAACGCCAGACCACCGAACGCCCAGGCGTACGCGGCCGGTGGTGGGGTGGGGAAGAGGTGCTCGCCGAGCCGGAGCAGCATGGCGCCGACGGCGATGCCGAGCCCGACGGCCAGCTGGTGCAGCGTCGCCGACAGCGTGTTCGCACGCGCCATCATCTCTGCCGGGACATCGGCGAACTGGAGTGAGTTGTAGGCGCTGAATCCGGTGGAGCGCAGCATCCCGCTGATCAACAGCAGCCCGCCCATCACCACCAACGGGGTGGTCGGCCGCAACTGACCGAGGACCGCGATCACCAGGGCACCGCCGACGATGCAGCAGATCAGCACGGAGCGGAAACCGAACCGCCTGATCAGCGGACTGGTGGCGGGCTTGATCGCCACATTGCCGAGGAACAGGAACAACAGCAGATTTCCGGACGCAACCGGGGACAGGCCGAACCCGACCTGTAGCAGCAGCGGCACCAGGAACGGCACGGCGTTGATGACCATCCGATAGAGCCCGCCACCGAGATTGCTGACCGCGAACGTACGGACGCCGAGTGCGTCGAAGCGCAGGATCGGATGCTCGGTACGCCGCAGCCACCAACTGCTCGCCACGATCAGCAGGACAGCCACGACCGCCCCGCCGAGCACCGGCAGCAGGTCCAGCGTCCCTTGTGGTTGCAGCAGTTCGAAGAAGATCATCACCGTGGCCAAGGTGGCGCCACAGAGCAGGAATCCGGCCCAGTCCAGCCGAGGCGAATCGGCCGCAGGCATGGCCGGCACGACCTTCTGCGCCACGATGAACGCCACCAGCCCGAGCGGCAGATTGATCAGGAAGATCCAGTGCCAGCTGGCGATAGTCACGATCCAACCGCCCAGGGTCGGCGCGATCACCGGCGCGATCAGCGCGGGCCAGGTCAGGTACGCGATCGCGTCGAGCATGTCCGGCTTGGCGGTCTCACGCAGCACCACCAGCCGTCCGACCGGCACCATCAGCGCCCCGCCGAACCCTTGCACGATCCGCATCGCCACCAGCATCGGCAGGCTCGAACTCAGCGCGCAGGCGAGCGAGGCGAGGGTGAAGATCCCGATCGCGACCGACAGGATCCGCCGGCCGCCGAATCTGTCGGTCAGCCAACCGCTGACCGGGATGCCTGCCGCCAGCGCGATCAGATAGCCGGTCATCGCGGTGTTGATGTCGACCGGCGCCACCCCGAGGTCGGCGGCGATGGCCGGCGCGGCCGTGGACAGGATGGTCCCGTCCAGGATCTCCATGAAGAAGGTCCCGGCGACCAGCAGTGCCAGCGGTCGGTTCAGCTGCGAACGCGCTGTCACCCTTTACCCATCGCCGCCGCCGGCAGGCACCTCACGGCCATCCGCCTCGCCTCCGCCGCCGGCTGCCGACCGCAGCCGATAGAGCACCTCCCCTGCATGCGGCTCGACGAAGGTGTCCGGATCGGCCCGATAGTCGGCGATGTTCACCTCCGCCGGATCGAGATAGCCCAGGTTCACCGACTCGACGACCTCCCGAGGGATGCCGGTCGCCAGGGTCACCCGGACCCGATCGCGCTCGCCGTGCTCGGGGTCCCAGGTGCCTTGACCGCGCAGGTGCGTCGAGTGCGCCAGATCGCCCCAGGGCCGGTCCTTGAACTGCTCCCACTGCCCGAGGAAGTAGTCGCGACAGTGGTAGCCGATCTCGCTGATCTGCGGATGCATCACCGAGATCTCAGTGATGTGCGGCGCATAGATGATCACCTCGCCGCCGTCGGCGACGATCGGCTCGAGCTTGTAGAAGCCCTTGGCCGCGGTCCAGATGTCCTCGTATTTGGTCGGCATGATCGACAGCACCCGCGAGTACGCGTGGTCGAGATAGGTCACATGGGTTTCGGCCGAGATCGCCGCACAGGCGGCCCACGCATCCTCGGGGGTGCCGAAGGCGGCGGCGTGCAGAGTGTCCGCGCCGGACTCCACCACCAGGCACAGCGCCAGCCGGTCGGCCGGAATCAGCGATGAAGCCTCGTTCACCAGAGCCCGTACCGGCGTCACACCGCGGGTGCCGATCATCTCCGCACTGGTGATCAAGGCGCCGACCCAGTGCGAGATGTCGATCAACTCGGGGCCGGAGACACCGGGGAAGAAGTACTTGTTGCCACCGCTGAAGCCGACCACCTCGTGCGGGAAGACCGGGCCGATCACGATCGCCACGTCGGCCTCGGCGACCAGCCGGTTGATCCGTACGTCGACCGACAGATCGGTCATCAGCCCACCGGTCAGCTCCGTCATCCTGGCCGCCGGGATGGTGCCGAGCGAAACGAACGTCTCCGGCAGCCAGGACTCGTGGTTCACCACCTCCCAGCCGGGATAGGTCTGCTCCAGCGCGTCCACCGGATAGCCGAGGTGCTCGCTCAGTGCCTGCTCCGACATCGCCTGGTGGGTGCCCAAGGCGATCAGCACCGTCACCTGCGTGGCTCGGCCGGCCAGTGCCCTGTGGACGGCGCCGAGGATCAACGGCAGCGGGCAGGTCCGAGTGCGGTCGGGCACCACCAGGCAGACCCGTTTGCCGTCCAGATCCGCGGCTGCGAAGACCTCCGCGACGAACTCTGTCACCTGCGCCGGGCTCAGCTTCGCGCCGACCCCACCGATCTGGCGCGCCTCGTCCCCGTCCACGATGCCTCCCGAGAAGGAGCTACTGGTTCCACTTCTGTCCGAGAGCGCCCCGGAACCTACGTGTCGTGAGTTCGTCACGGTGCCGTCCTCGCTAGATTGAACACTTTCCGCGGCGTCGTATCCACCAACTCGTGGACGACGTCGAAGGCCTCGTCCTCCTCCAACCGATGATCGGCGACCAGCTGGGCGAGGTAGCCGGCATCGAGTCGCCGCGACATGTCGTGCCGGGCGGGAATCGAGCAGAACGCCCGGGTGTCGTCGATGAACCCGGAGGTCTTGCCGAAGCCGACGGTCTCGGTGACCGCGGCCCGGAATCGGCGGATCGCGTCGGGGGCGTCGAGGAACCACCACGGCGCGCCGACGTACACGCTGGGATAGAAGCCGGCCAACGGGGCGATCTCTCGGGAGAAGGAGGTCTCGTCGACGGTGAAGAGCACCAGCCGGAACCGGGGGTGTGTTCCCACGGAGTTGAGCAGCGGGCGGAGGGCGTCGGTGAACTCGACCTGGATCGGGAGGTCACAGCCGATATCGGTGCCGAACTGATCCCGGCTGGGCCCGTGATGATCGCGCGCCACCGCCGGATGGAGGGTCATCACCAGGCCGTCCTCGGATGACATCCGGCCCATCTCGAACAGCAGATGCCGCCGCAGGGCGGTGGCTTCGGTGTCGGTGATGTCGCCGGCACGAGCCAGCCGATACAACCGCCGAGCTTCGATCAGCGACAGCGGGTCGGTTCGGGCATCGAGGTGGCTGTGGTCGGCCGAGACCGCCCCGTGGTCGATGAAGTAGCGTCGCCGCGCTGCCAGCGCGGCGAGATAGCCGTCGAAGTCGCCGATCTCCTGACCAGCAGACTCGGCGAGCCGATCCGCGTCGCTCCGCCAGGTCGCGCTGGCAGGCTCCAGATAGCGGTCGGGACGGAAGGTCGGCACGACCCGTCCCGTCCAGTCGGGATCGGCGGCCAGCTGCCGGTGGGCGGCGAGGTCGTCACACGGGTCGTCGGTGGTTGCCAGCACCTCGATGCCGAATCGCTCGTACAACGCCCGCGGCCGGAACTCCGGCGTGGCCAGGCAGGACGCGATCTGGTCGTAGATCTGGTCGGCGGTCGCCGCGCTCGGGCGCACGGTGACGCCGAAGATCCCGGCGAGCTGTTCGTCCAGCCAGTAGCGCACCGGGGTCCCGCGGTAGATGCTCCAGTGCTCGCACAGCACCCGGAACGCGCGCCGCGATGCCTGCTCGTCGAAGTTCTTCTGCCCGACCCCCAGCACGGCAAGGTCGACGCCATGAGCGTGCAACAGCCGGTTCACATAGTGATCCGGAGTGATCAGCAGCGAGGTCGGATCGGTGAACGGGACGTCGTCTGCCAACCACCGAGCCGGTACGTGGCCGTGCGGGGAGATGATGGGCAACTGGCGTACCGAGTCGTAGAGATCGGCGGCCAGACGCCGGACGGCCGGATCGGTCGGCAGTAGGCGATGCGGATGCACAGTGAGAGCCGGGACCATGCGGTCATCCTTCCGCACCGGCTCGTCGCCTTGGCGACGGTTGCCGGGAGTTGTCACTTCCCGAGGCGCGAGCTGAGGCTCAGCCCGCTCAGCCAACCGGCCGCCGGCCCGGTCGACGCGCGGACGACCAGCCGGGCCGGCAGGACCACCGACTCATCGGTGCGCGTCGGCAACATGGCGATCTTGAGCAGATGCCGGACCGCAGCCGAACCCAGACTGACCAGCGGTGCCGCAACCGTGGTCAGCTGCGGTGTGACCAGTTCGCTGTCGCGGATGTTGTCGAAGCCCACCACGCTGACCTGCCCCGGCACGTCGACACCGGCCTCGTGCAGTGCCTGGATGAATCCGATCGCGATCAGGTCGTTGTAGGCGACCACGCTGCTGGTGGGATGGTCCAGCCAGACCGCTGCTGCCTCGCGTCCGCCGGCCGGAGTCGGCAGGTGCGGACCGGTTCGGCGGAGGCCGAGATCGAGCTGACGCCCGGCCTCGACCAGCCCGCGCCAGCGGGCACCGTCCACCCAGGACGCCTCCGGCCCTGCCAAGTACGTGATCCGCCGATGGCCGAGGCCGGCCAGATGCCCGGCTGCCCTGGTGGTGGCCTGGCGATTGTCGGTGACCACGGATGGCACCTGGTGCACCAACCGGTTGAGCACCACCAGCGGGACCTTCTTCGTGACCGCCAGGATCTGGGTGTCCGACAGCCGCGAGGAGGTGAGGATGATGCCGTCGGCCACCGAGCCGAGTCGCTCCAGCAGGGACTGCTCGACCTCGCGCGACTCCTGGGTCTCGACCAGCAGCAGTTCGTAGCCCTCGTGCCGGGCCGTTCGCTCGGCACCCCGGATCATGCCGTAGAAGACCGGGTTGGTGATGTCGGCGACCACCATCGCCAGCAGCCGCGACGGCTCGCCGAAGGTCGATCGCTGTCTGCTCTCGGTGCGATAGCCGAGCTCTGCTGCGACCTGGCGGACGTGCTCGGCTGTCCGGAAGCTCACTCGACCTGGTTTCGACAGTGCTCGGGAGACGGTCGATGGTGCCACCCCCGCGGCAGCGGCGACGTCGTAGATCGTGACCTGCTTGCCCCCAGGGGACGCACCGGTCATGGTCGAACCTCTCGGGAGTTGGGAGAGCCGGTTTGGCAACAACTGGCAAGCCGTTGCTGGCATCATCGCATGGCTGTCACGATCCATCGCAGACCTGAACTGATGAGGAGCGACAACGATGTGGACGCTGTCCGGGTTCGTGGATGAGATCGACGACGACTTCGCCGTCCAATGCCAGGTGGCGGCGGGACTCGGCCTGAAATACGCAGAGGTCAGGAGCGCCTGGGGGATCAACATCCTCGATCTCGACGACAGCCAGCTGCAGCGGGTCCGGGAGCTGCTGGCCGAGCATGGGCTGAAGGTCTCCAGCATCGGTTCGCCGATCGGCAAGATCAAGATCAGCGACGATTTCGAGCCGCACCTGGCGCGGATGCGGCATGCGGTGGAGGTCGCGAAGCTGCTCGACGCGCCGTACCTCCGATTGTTCTCGTTCTTCATTCCGGAGGACGAGAATCCCGACGACCATCGGGTCGAGGTGCTCCGCCGGATGGAGGCCCTGGCGGCCGTCGCCGCGGAAGGCGGCGTGATCGCGGTGCACGAGAACGAGAAGGAGATCTACGGTGACATCCCACGTCGCTGCGTCGACATCGTGACCAGCGTGAACTCCCCGAATCTCAAGCTGGCCTGGGATCCGGCGAACTACGTGCAGTGTGGCGTACGCCCGTTCACCGAAGGCTACGCACAGTTGCGACCGCACACCGTCTACATCCAGATCAAGGACGCCCTGCTCGCCGACGCGTCGGTGGTGGTCGCCGGTGCCGGCGACGGTGAGGTGGCGGCGACCATGCGCGCGCTGCGCGACGACGGTTTCGACGGGTTCTTCTCCCTCGAGCCGCATCTCGGCTCCTACACCGCGTTCGGCGCGCTCTCGGGCCCCGAGCAGTTCACCCGGGCGCACGCGGCCTTCACCGAGATCCTCACTGCGGAAGGGATCGCGTACGCATGAGTGATCAGCAGGCCGGCCGGCGCCGGATCGCCCTGGTCGGCGCGGGTGTGATCGGCCGCCACCATGCCCGGGTGATCGGCGAACTGGCTGACCACCTGGAGCTGGTCGCGGTGGTCGACTCGATCGGTGATGCGGCCCGGCAGCTGGTGGACGGCTACGGCGGCAAGCCGTACGCCACCCTGGCCGAGGCACTGAGCGACACCGAGATCGACCTGGTCACGATCTGTACGCCGACCGGGAATCACCGTGATACCGCGATCGAGGCATTGCGGGCCGGCAAGGACGTGATCATCGAGAAGCCCGCCGAGACCACCCTCGAGCGCACGGACGAGATCATCGCGGCGCAACGGGAATCGGGCCGGCTGGTCAGCGTGGTCTCCCAGCATCGCTTCGACCGGTCCACCGAGGTCGCTGTTGCTGCGATCGCACGAGGCGAGCTCGGCCGGCTCACCAGCGGGATCGCATCGGTCGACTGGTGGCGAGGGCAGAGCTACTACGACTCCGGCAACTGGCGCGGCACCTGGGAGATCGACGGCGGGGGAGCCTTGATGAATCAGGGCGTGCACACCGTCGACCTGCTGGTCGCCACCATGGGCCGACCCATGGAGGTGTTCGCCTACACCGGGACCCTGGCGCACGAGCGGATCGAGGTCGAGGACGTGGCCGTCGGCGTGGTCCGCTTCGAGAGCGGAGCCCTGGGCGTGCTGCACGCGACGACCGCCGCGTACCCGGGGATGAGCGCCCGGCTGCAGGTGCACGGCGATCGCGGCTCGATCGTGATCGACAACGACCTGCTGACTTTCATCCACCGCACCCCGGTCGAAGCCGGAGCGGCCGAACGGGCGTACGGCGATCCGAATGCCGATCTCAACCAGATCGCCGAGTTCGCCGAGGCGGCCGCACCGGTCAAGACGGCCGGGTCCGATCCTGGCGCGCTCGACACAACGGCCCACCGTCGTCAGTACGAGAACATGCTGGCTGCCATGGACGGCACCGAGGAGTTGCGGGTCGACCTGGCGACCAACCGGCAGGCCATCGCCATCATCACCGGCGTCTACGAGTCGGCCCGGACCGGCCGGCCGGTCAGTCTGGCATGACCGAGTCGGACTGTCGTGCTCCGCGGATCGCCGTCAACCCGATTCAGTACTGGGCCAAGGCCGGTCGCACCAAGGCAGTGCTGGAGGTCGCGTTCGCCGAGCTGTCGGCGATCGGCTACACCGCCGTCAAAGCCGACGTACCCGATGGCATGAGTTCGGGCGACTATCTTGACTGGCTCGGTGGCTATGGGCTGTCACCGGCGGTCAGTCTGTTCAACTCGGCTTTCGACGAGTCGATCGACATCTCGGCGGAGACGGAGCGGGCCAAGCGGTTCGCCGGCGTTCAGGTCGAACTGGGGCTCGACCGCACCATGGTGAGTTCGGTGGCCATCCCGGCTCGCTTCGACCGCCCCGCGATCGGCACCGACTTCAACGCAGACCGGCTCGCGCTGGCGATCGAGAACTGCGGGGTGATCTGCCAGGTGCTGCAGTCCGAGGGATTGCGACCGCTGCACCACTCGCATGTCGGCGGCGTCTTCGAGACCGAGGAGGAGATCACGTCGCTGCTCGACGAACTCGGTCCGGACGTGATCGGCGTCGGTGCCGACACCGGCCATCTCCGGTGGGCGGGCATCGAGCCGGCCGCCTTCATCTCCCGGTACGCCGATCGGGTGGGTGCTCTCCACCTCAAGGACTGTTTCACCGACCACCTCGACGGCCGGGGTGGTCAGGCCGGCTATCACGAGCTGTCGGAGACCAAGCGGCTGTGGGCCGAGCCGGGGCTCGGGGTGATCGATTTCGCCGCCGTCCTGGCTGCCCTCCCGGCCGACTTCGACGGTGACCTGATGATCGAGGTCGACGAGCCGAGTGTGGCCACACCACGGGAGTCGCACCAGATCTCCTACGACTGGGCAATTCAGCGTCTCAGACGCTAGCCGCGATTCTATTCCCTCAGCAGGGCTCTTCCGATAGGCTCGCGGTCGCTGTGCTGGTTGCCAAGTGCAACAAGCGCGTCGGCGGAGCCTGGGGACCGGCCTGCTGCCGTCCAATTCGAGCGCCAATGGAGGCGAGATGAGCACTGAACACAAGAAGACGCCGGGCCGGGCTGCGATTGCTTCGTGGATCGGGTCGGCATTGGAGTATTACGACTTCGCGGTGTATGGCACGGCTGCGGCGTTGGTGTTGAACAAGCTGTTTTTCCCGCCGGAGTTGCCGACGGGTA
>JASGEZ010000109.1:0-7728 GCA_047605905.1 Microlunatus sp. | reverse complement strand
GTCGCGCCCTGACCAGCGTCGGGCGGACCGTCGGCGCGACGCCCACCGCCGGTGTCCGGTTGCACTTCCCCGCGACGGTGCGCGCCGCGGCTACCGAGCAGCAGCGCCGGGGCCGGACCGCCGGGGATCGGTTGCGGTTCGACCGGGCCGATCTGCGGACCGCGGTGACCGAGGGCCGCGAGTCGAATCTGGTGCTGTTCTGTGTCGATGCGTCCGGGTCGATGGCAGCCCGGAAGCGGATGGCCGAGGTCAAGGCGGCGGTGCTGTCGTTGCTGCTGGATGCGTACCAGCGACGTGACAAGGTCGGATTGGTGACGTTCCGCGGGTTCGAGGCAACTCTCGCCTTGCCGCCGACGTCCTCGGTGGAGGTCGCGGCGCGGCGGCTGAGCGAACTGCCGAGCGGCGGGCGGACTCCGCTGGCGGAGGGGCTGCTGTGCGCGGCGGAAGCCCTGCGCTGGGAACGAATTCGCGATCCGCGGCGTCGGCCGTTGCTGGTGATCGTCACCGATGGTCGAGCCACCGCAGGAGCTGATGCGCTGGCTCGATCTCGGCAGGCGGCGGCGTACGTCCGTTCGCTCGGGGTCGACGCGATCGTGGTCGACTGCGAGTCCGGCCGAATGAGCATGGGGCTGGCCGTGGGCCTGGCGACCGAGCTACAGGCGGAGTATCTGAAGCTGGCCGACGTCAGCGCGGAGGCACTCGCCGGGGTGGCGAACTCGAGGAGGGCGGCATGAAGGGCCAGGTCACCCAAACCCCCGCTGACGGCCTGACGACCCGGCAGCGACGCAACCGGCCGCTGCTGATGGTGCACACCGGCGACGGGAAGGGAAAGTCGACCGCGGCGTTCGGATTGGCCCTGCGCGGCTGGAACCAGGGCTGGCCGATCGGCGTCTTCCAGTTCGTCAAGTCGGCCAAGTGGCGGATCGGTGAGCAATCCGCGTTGGAGGCGCTCGCCTACGTACACGACAGCACCGGCAAGGGTGGGCCGATCGAGTGGCACAAGATGGGCTCCGGCTGGTCGTGGTCCCGCAAGTCCGGCTCCGACGAGGACCACGCGGCGGCCGCGGCTGAGGGCTGGGCCGAGATCAAACGCCGATTGGCGGCGGAGACCCACACCCTCTATGTGCTGGATGAGTTCACCTACCCGATCAACTGGGGCTGGATCGATGTCGACGATGTCGTCACCACCTTGCGCGAGCGGCCCGGGCATCAGCACGTGATCATCACCGGCCGCCGTTGCGACCCGAAGATCATCGAGATCGCCGACCTGGTGACCGAGATGACCAAGATCGCCCACCCGTTCGACCACGGTCAGAAGGGCCAGCGAGGAATCGAGTGGTAGCGAGTGCGGTGAGCACCAGGCATGTCCTGCCGAGGCTGGTGATTGCAGCGCCGGCGTCCGGCCACGGCAAGACCACGGTGGCGACCGGGCTGCTGGCGGCGCTGCGGGCCGATGGGTTGGAACCGGCGGGTTTCAAGATCGGTCCGGACTACATCGATGCCGGCTATCACGCCCTGGCCACCGGCCGGCCGGGACGGAATCTCGATCCCTTCCTGTGCGGGCAAGAGCTGCTGGTTCCCCTGTTGCTGCACGGATCGCAGGTGCCTGCTCCCGCGGATGTGGCCGTGATCGAGGGCGTCATGGGTCTGTTCGACGGTCGGATCGGCGGTGATGGCTGGGCCTCCACCGCTCATGTCGCCCGGGTGGTCAAGGCTCCGGTGGTGCTGGTGCTGGACATCTCCTCGGTGTCCCGGACCGCCGCGGCCTGGGTCCACGGACTGCACACCTTCGAACCGGACACGTCGATCGCGGGGGTGATCATCAACAAAGCCGGCTCGGTCCGTCATGCCGACGAGGTCGTTTCCTCGCTCGAAGCGACCGGTATTCCGGTGCTCGGTGTGCTGCCGAGAGATGCGGGCATCGAGGCCCCCTCCCGGCACCTCGGGCTGGTGCCGGCGGCAGAGCTGGCGGGTGCCGCGGCGACGATGGAGCGGCTTGCGGCCCAGATCACGGCGCACGTCGATCTCACCCAGGTGCTGGCCATCGCACATTCCGCACCCGCTCTCGTCGGCAAGCCCTGGGATCCCGCCAGCACGCTGAGCCAACCGTCTACAGCAGACCCCATGGGCGATATATCAGCTCCGACCGCGCCGAATCCGGCCGAATCGCGGCTCGCGGGACACGGTCGAGGCGGGAATCTCCCAACTTCAGCAGAAGGGCCGTCCGCGCGGCCGGTCGTAGCGGTGGCCGGGGGCCGCGCATTCACCTTCCGCTATGCCGAGACCACCGAGCTCTTGGAGGCAGCCGGCCTGGAACCGGTGGTCTTCGATCCGGCCACGGATCCTGAGCTGCCGGCGGGCACGGCCGGCCTCTATCTCGGCGGTGGGTTTCCGGAGGTTCATGCCGCGGATCTGGCCGGCAACACGACCATGATCGATGCGATCCGGACCGCGGTCGCAGCGGGCGTACCCACGGTGGCCGAGTGTGCCGGCTTGCTCTATCTATGCCGGTCGGTCGATGGCGTACCGATGGTCGGTGCGCTGGATGCCGAGGCCCGGATGACGCCACGGCTGACTCTTGGCTATCGCACTGCCGTGGCCGACGACGATCACCTGCTGGGTGTCGCCGGGCGGCGGGTCACCGGTCACGAGTTCCACCGCACCACAGTGACGCCGACCTCCGGCGAACCACCGGCCTGGCTGGTCGACGGGCAGCCGATCGGGTTCTCGGTGGACCCAGCCGGATCGGGCACCCCGACCCTGCACGCCTCGTACCTGCACACCCACTGGGCCGGACACCCCAGCCTGGCCGCCCACTTCGCGGCCGCTGTGCACCGCTACGCCACCAGCCACCCGCACCCCGCCGCCTCGACATACTCTCCGAGTTCTACAGCCCCCCTTTCCAACGAACTTTTGTCGAGCTATCCACACCCACAGTGGATACCTCGACAGAAATCGCAGATAGGCGGCGGAGGAGGAGGAGGAGGAGGAGGAGTCCGGGCGGAGGAAGGCGCCAGGCCGGATTCGAAGTTCGAGGATCTGGACCACCATGGCGATTCCGATATCGCCGACGGGCTGGTCGATCTGGCGGTCAACGTACGGATACCGGCGCCGCCGGAATGGCTGGCCGAGGTCATCCATGCCAGCGTGAACAACCTGGCCGCCTATCCGAACCCGACCCGAGCCCGGGAGGCCATTGCCGCCGCACATCGAGTCAGCGTCGACCGAGTGCTCCCGTCGGCGGGCGGTGCGGAACTGTTCACCCTGCTTGCCCGAGCTCGGCCCTGGCAAGCACCGCTGATCGTCCATCCACAATTCACCGAGCCGGAGGCGGCCTTGCGCGCCGCCGGCTTCGACCCCCACCGAGTGATTCTCAGCGCCGACAAGGGCTTTCGCCTCGATCCGGCCGCCATATCCACCGACGCCGACCTGGTGATCATCGGCAACCCGACAAACCCGACCGGAGTGCTGCACCCGGCAGCCATTCTCCGCCAGCTGATCCGACCAGGTCGGATGCTCGTGGTCGACGAGGCGTTCATGGACGCGGTGCCCGGCGAGCCGGAGACCATGATCACCAGCGACTCCATGGACGGCGTGCTGGTGCTGCGTTCTCTCACCAAGACCTGGGGGCTGGCCGGCCTACGCGCCGGGTACGCGGTCGGCGACCCCGCGATCATCGACGCCATGAGCCGCCAGCAGTCGCCGTGGTCGGTCTCGACCCCCGCCGCCGAAGCCATGATCGCGTGCGTCTCCGACCACGCCCGAGCCATCGCCGAATCGGCCGCCCATGAGATCACCGCTCGCCGCCGTCATCTGGTCGCAGGACTGACTGAGGTCGGGCTGGCCCCGGTAGCGGACTCCCAAGCCCCCTTTGTTCTGATCGATTCCACGGGTTGGTTGGCCGACAGCGCTCCCGGAACGTTGCGTGACAGACTTCGCGAACGCGGCTTCGCGGTGCGGCGAGGCGAGACCTTCCCAGGGCTGGGAGCAGACTGGATCCGGATCGCCGTCCGGGACGAGGAGACGACCGACACCGTGATCACCACGCTGCGCTCCCTGCGGGGAGAGTCGTGAGACTCAGCAGCGGCCTGGACGTCTCCGGCCGCCGCGTGGTCGTGTGCGGTGGTTCCCCGGCCGCACTCGGACTCATCACCGAGCTGTACGCGAGCGGCGCCGCCCTCACCGTGATCGCACCCACGGTGCCGACGACCATTCGCGACCTCGCCGATCGCGGCCTGCTCACCTGGCTGACCCGCGACTGGACCGAGCAGGATCTCGCCGATGCCGCCCTGGTCGTGCCGTCCGCCTCGGATGGAGCCGAGAACACTCGGATCACCGAGGCCGCTCGAGCTGCCGGCCGGCTCTGCCTCACGCCGCCGGAGACTCCCGATTCGACCGATCCGCCCCGCCCTACACCCGGCCACGGACACGTCACCCTCGTCGGCGGGGGCCCCGGCGACCCGGGTCTGCTCACCGTCGCCGGTCTGGCGGCGATCAAGACCGCCGACGTGATCGTCTGCGACCGGCTCGCCCCGCTCGCCGTACTCGCCGAAGCCCGCCCCGACGCGCTGGTGATCGACGTCGCCAAGATCCCCCGCGGTGAGTACACCCCGCAGGAGCGGATCAACGAACTGCTCGTCGAGCACGGACTGGCCGGTCGCCAGGTCGTACGGCTCAAGGGTGGCGACAACTTCGTCTTCGGTCGCGGCGGCGAGGAACTGCTGGCGTGCAGCGAGGCCGGCGTCCCGGTCACGGTGATCCCCGGCGTCAGTTCGGCCATCGCCGCCCCGGCGCTGGCCGGCATCCCGCTCACCCATCGCAACCTGACCCAAGGCGTCACGATCGTGTCGGCACATCTGCCGCCCGGTCACCCCAACAGCACGCTGGACTGGGCCGCGCTCGCCCGCACCAACACCACGCTGGTGATCATGATGGGAGTGGCCACGCTGCCGGACGTGACGGCCGAGCTCGTACGCCAAGGCATGGATCCGACGACACCGGCTGCGACCATCGCGGACGCGGGCATGCCGTCCCAGCGCAGCGTACGAGCCACTCTGACGACCATCGCCGAGGCCACCGCCGCTGCCGGGATCAGGCCGCCGGCCATCACCGTGATCGGGGCGGTCGCCGGCTTCGAGGCGTAGCCCTCGGCTCGCCGGAAGGAGCCGCGGCGTCCGCCGACATGGCCAATTTCGCGACCGGCGGCGCTACCGCCCTGGCGCTCGACGAGCGCGAGGTCTGAGTCTCGTCGTGGCGACGACGGCCGCACCAGGGATAGAGTGCCGCTGAGGGATCGGAAGTCGGTGGGAATCCGACACGGTCGCGCCACTGTGTGGGCTCGCTTTCCCCAGGATTGCTGGCTCGAGTCAGACCCACCCTCGGCACGTTCCACGACCAATGGGTCGCCGCAACCCAGGAGGACAAGATGTCTCACAGCGCCAGCGCAGATCGGCTCACCGCGCCGGTCGCCGTCGCCATTCCTACGATCTCGGTACGCCAGATCCTGCCGTGGCTGTTGTTCGCCGCGCTGCTGGCCATCGTCGGGCTCTATTTCGTGTCCGCCGAGGAAGGCGCCACCTCGCTGATCGCGGGCAACGCCGTCCACGAGTGGGTCCACGACAGCCGGCACCTGCTCGGCTTCCCCTGCCACTGAGTCGCGTCGATGAGTGCACGTGACTTTCTGATCAGGGGTCTGATCGCCGGGCTACTTGCCGCCTTCGCGGCGTTCGCCGTGGCCTATGTCGTCGGTGAACCGCCGGTCCGAACCGCCATCGCGCTGGAGGAATCCGGCGGCGGGCACAGCCATGATGGGGGGCAAAGCGAGGACGCCGCCCACACTGACGAGGCCGAGGAAGCCCCTGCTCCGGGTGAGGTCGAGGTTCCTCGCTCGTTGCAGTCGACGGTCGGGCTGCTGACCGGCCTGCTGGTTGCCGGGGTGACCCTCGGCGGTCTGGTCGGCGTGGTCAGCGCGATCGCGATGGGCCGTTTCGGCCGGCTGACTCCCCGAACAACCACACTGGCGGTGGCGGCGATGGGGTTCGTGGTCGTCTATGTCATCCCGTTCCTGCTCTATCCACCGAACCCACCGGCGGTCGGTAGCGGCGACACCATCGGCTTCCGCAGCGGCCTCTACTTCATCTTCTTGGCCATCTCACTGATCGCCGCCGTGACTGCCGTGCTGGTCGGTCGCCGGCTGGCCGAGCGGCTGGGCGGCTGGCATGCGGCCCTGGTCGCGATCGTCGGGTATGTCGTGGTGACGCTGGTGGTGATGGCCCTGATGCCGCACTACAACGAGGTGCCCGACAGTTTCCCGGCCTCGGTGCTGTACGACTTCCGCCGGGCCAGCTTCTTGACCCAGTTCACGCTCTGGACTGTGATCGGTGTCGTGCTGGCCGATCTGGTCGGCCGGCTCGCCGGTCGGCAGCCGGTCGAGTCTCGCGAACTCGCCGGTGTACGCGGCTGAGATGGATTCCGTCGAGCCGTCGAGCGCCAGGCAAAGCGTGCCGCCGCCCTCGGCTGACATCGCAGCCGAGGCTCGGACTCGGGTAGCGGCGCTGGCCAAGCCGCTCGGGGCGCTCGGCCGGCTCGAGGATCTCGCGGTGTGGTGGTCGGCCTGCCGTGGTGTCTGTCCGGCCGCCCCGCCGACGAATGTACGCGCGGTGGTGCTCGCGGGAGATCACGGCGTCACGGCCGGCGGCTCGGGGGTCTCCGCCTATCCGCGGGAAGTGACCGCGGCCATGGTCGGCGCGTTCGTGGCAGGCGTCGCCGGGGTGAGTGTGCTGGCCCGCCAGCATGACGTCTCGGTACGCGTGCTCGACCTCGGGGTCGATGCCGAGCTGACCGGCCTGCCGGCTGAGGTGACCGCCTACAAGATTCGGCGGTCCTCCGGCGCGATCGATCGAGAGGACGCGCTGAGCCCGGCCGAAACCGAGCAGGCGCTGGCCGCCGGCGCATCGATCGCGGCAGAAGAGATCGCCGCGGGTGCTGACCTGTTGATCCTCGGCGACATGGGCATCGGCAACACCACTCCGGCAGCGGCCCTGATCGCCGCAACCTGGGGCGTACCGGCGACCGAGGTGACCGGCCGCGGCACCGGCATTGACGACGACGCACTCGTGGCGAAGACGGCACTCATCCAGACCGCGCTGGATCGGGCGGGCGCCCGGAGCACCGATCCGATGCAGCGGCTCACGGCGCTCGGCTCGGCCGACCTGGCCGCCGGAGTGGGATTCCTGGTGGCGGCTGCGCAGGCCGGCGTACCGGTGTTGTTGGACGGTGTCATCGCGCTGGCCCAGGCCGCGGTGGCCGAGGATCTGGCACCCGGTTGCGTGGCCTGGTGGGCCGCCGGGCACCGCTCGACGGAGCCCGCTCAGCAATTGGCCACCGACAAGCTGGGACTGGTGCCGCTGCTGGATCTGGGACTGCGGCTCGGCGAGGGCAGCGGCGCGGTCGCCGCCGTACCGCTGGTTCGTTCCGCTGCTCTGCTGCTCTCCCAGATGGCGCTGCTGTCCGAGCTGGCGTGAGCTGGGTCTCGGGCTGGCGGCTCGCGGTCGGCACCCTCACCGTCATCCCGGTCTCGCCGCCGTCCCAGGTTGATCGCTCCGTGGCCGGCCGGGCCATGCTGCTGGCCCCGCTCGCCGTACTGCCGCTCGCGGCTGTCGCCGCCGGCATCGGCTGGCTGACCGGTCGCACAGCCTGGCCGGCTCCCCTGTCGGGGCTGCTTGTGGT
>JASGEZ010000108.1:0-13279 GCA_047605905.1 Microlunatus sp. | reverse complement strand
CTGACCTCCCGCAACAACCTCGCCAACGCCTACCGAGAGGCGGGGGACCTGGCCCGGGCGGTCCCTCTGTTGGAGCAGACCCTTACCGACCGGCTACGGGTTCTGGGCCCCGACCACCCCGACACTCTGCGGTCCCGCGGATCCCTCGCTTACGTCCACTCCACGGCGGGGGACCTGGCTGGGGCGATCCCTCTGTTGGAGCTGACTCTGGCTGACATGGTGCGGGTGCTCGGTCCTGACCACCTCGACACGCTGACCTCCCGCAACAACCTCGCCAACGCCTACCGAGAGGCGGGGGACCTGGCCCGGGCGGTCCCTCTGTTGGAGCAGACCCTTACCGACCGGCTACGGGTTCTGGGCCCCGACTACCCCGACACTCTGATTTCGCGCAACAACCTCGCTCTGGCCTATCTCCAGGCTGGCAGACGGGAACTCGGCCAACAGATGCTGGAGGAGGCAGCAGCAGATGCGCTGCGGCTCTTTGGGCCGGGCCACTACGTCACTCGAGGCGTCGTGGAGAACCGCGATTCCGCTCGCTCGGCTCACTGAGTTGGTCTGTGGTTACCCGCGCTGGCTGACGTTCACCAGCCCTGGGATGCCCAGAGTTGGAAGGTGGCGTAGGCGCGGTCAGGTTGCCACGATGCCATCGCCGCAGGAACATCGCGATCCTTGGTGAGGCCGAGTGCTCGGCGTAGCACCAGATCGCCGATAGGCACGGCATCGGGATCGCCGAACAGCCGCATCCGCAGGTAGTTGACCGTCCACGGGCCAATGCCTGGCAGCGCGAGTAGTTGGGCGGCACGGTCGTCCCACTCGCACTCGGGCAATGGGATCGGCCAGTCGCCGGTCCCGGCGAACAGCTCCGCGACGGCGAGCACGGTGCGGGCTCGCGCCGGTGATCCCCACTGCACTCTGCAACTCCTGGACCGACGCGCTGATCAGCCGCTCCGGACTCGGGAACGCCCGCAATCCCTGCGAGGGATCGAGATCCAGGTCGAGCCAGTGTCTGACGCGGGCTTCCACAGTCACGGCGTCCTCATCGGTGACCATGACCGGGCCGCCATCAATCCCGAAGTGACGGAAATCAGCCTCTCATTGGTCGTGCAAGCCCGTTCCCCCGGCGTGTCGCGCGATGAGAGTCAAATTCCCATCACGAACTAGACCGAGGGAGTGCCTCGCCGACTGCTGGCAATGGCTCGGGCGACCTGGCGCGATTCGATGCCGATCTCGCGGAGCAACCCGGTCAACTCGACGGTGATCCCGACGAAGTGCAGGCCCGGCGCATGCGGCAAAGCCCGCCCACCAGTCACCAGGGGCAGTCCACGGCTGTCCAGCATGTCCAGGTGGCCGACCAAGGGTTCCAATCCAGGCTGATAGCCGGTGGCGGCGATGATCGCGTCCGCCGCGACCGTGGTTCCGTCGACCAGTTGAGCGCCGGTGTCCATGAAGCCCGCCATGGCAGGGACGATCCGGACGCCGCCGGAGCGGACGAGGTCGACGAACCCGCTGTCGAGGATCGGCACGGTGCGTGACCGCAGGAACTGGCTGTAGCTCCTTCCGCCTGGAGCCGGGAGTCCGTGCTCGGTCAGATCCGGCACCGTGAGCTTGCGCAGCATCGTGAAGAGTGGATTCACCACGGGTGTCGGCAGCTTGTCGGTACTGATTCCGATCAGCTGGCTGGGCAGCCCGAATGATGCTCGCGGGACGATGTTCGGTGGCGTCCGGACCGCCATGATCACCTGGTCGGCCACCCCGGCGAGGTCGACGACCAGGTCGGCGGCGGAGTTGCCGGCGCCCACGACCAGGACGCGCTGCCCGCGGAAGACCGACGGTTCCCGATAGCCGGAGGCATGCAGGAAGGTGCCGGAGAACAGCTCCCCGCCCGTCCAGTCGGGCACCCATGGAGTGTGGCTGTAGCCGCTGGCGACCACGACCGCGGAGGCGTCGATCTCGCCGACGGACGTCGCTATCTGCCAGCCCCGAGGACCGCGTTCGATCCGGTTCGCCGTGACCCCGAACTCCGGAAACAGTTCGAACTCCGCGGCATAGGACTGCAGATAGGCGACCAGATCGTCGCGGCCGACCCAGGTGCCGTAGTGCTTGGGAATAGCCATCCCCGGCAGCCCGGACAGCGTTCGCGCGGTGTGCAGCGTGAGACTGTCATACCGTCTTCGCCAGGACTCCCCGACCTCCTGCCCGGCATCGAGCAGCCGGAAGGGCACCTCGTGCTTGCGCAGCTGTGCAGCTGTCGCCAACCCCGCCGCGCCTGCGCCGATGATCACCGTCTGGGGCATGCTCGGACTCTAGCTGGCTCAGCAATGCGGGGAGCTTTTCACTCGATCCACTGGGTGAGCCGACCGGTGTCGACGTCGTAGAAGAAGCCGCCGATGGTCGCCAGGTCGGCCACCAGGGGGTTCTTGCGGAGCCGGTCCACGTCGGTCCGCATGGTGCGGTGTTGGTCGGGACAGGCGCCGAACCGGATCTTGGAGGCGTCGGCGCCGCTGGCGTCGCGGATCCGCCGGATGATCGCGGCGTCGTCGCCACTGGCCATCGCGCACCTGCTGTGCTGAGTCACCATGATGCGACGTACGCCGAGCAACTGGACCGCCACGACGCACCCCGCAACGGTGGATCTGGCGACTCGGCCACCCGGCGTACGGATGATGTTGGCGTCACCGAAGGTCAAGCCGAGGATCTCGTGGGTGAGGATCCGCGTGTCCATGCAGGTGATCATGAGTACGCCGGAGTGTGCCGCACTGTCGAGTCCAGGATGGTCGAAGGTCTCGGCGTAGGCCCGGTTGTTGGCGAGGAGGTCATCGAAGGCGCCCATCGCGGCACGATAGCGGTGCCGCCGAACACAACTACCAGGCGTACGCGACGACCTCCCCGAACAGCGCGTCGCTGTCGACATCCAAGCCGCGCGAGGTGAACCAGGTCGCGATGTTGCGGCAGTCCCGGGCCAGGAACTCCATGCCCTGCGGGTTGCCGATCAGGTCTACGGCCTGCGGCAGATCGATGATCACCACCCAGTCTCCAGTGGCCAGCACGTTGAAGGCTGACAGGTCACCGTGTGCCAGTCGCATCGAAGCCATCGTGCACATCGCGGTTCGCAGCTGGTCGAAGTAGACCTCGAGCACGTCGCGCGACGGTCGACACTGCGCCAGTCGTGGGGCGCCGGAACCGTCTTCGAGAGTGATGAACTCCATCAAGATCTCGGTCCCGTCCAGTTGGACGGGATAGGGCACCGGCAGGCCGGCCGACCAGAAGTCACACAGGTAGCGGAACTCCGCGAAGGCCCACTGACCGGCTTCGACCTGGCGGCCATGGCGGGTCCCCTTGGCCATCGCGCGCCGGTCGCGACTGTTGCGGATCTTCCGCCCCTCGGTGTAGCCGCTGTCACGGTGGAACAGCCGATGGTCGGTCGAGCGATAGCGCTTGGCGGCCATGATCACCGCCTCGCTGTCGGTGGCTCGTTCGAGCAGCACGACGTCGGCTTCCTTGCCGGTCTTGAGGGTCCCGAGATCGGTGTCGATCGCCGCATCGGCGGTGATCACCCAATCGGGCCATGGTTCGGGACCGGCCGAGATGCCGATGGCGTCCCAGGTGGACCAGCGCTGGCCGGGTGGTAGTTCGTCAGCGACGGGAAGGAACTCGACGTCGTCGGACGCCGAAGGAAACAGGGCAGACATGAGTGGTGATGACTCCAGAAGAGAGGATGGATGAGGGCGCGTTGAACGCCCGGACAGCGGTAGACACGTCAACGCCTCCTCTGCTCTCCCGGTGTCGACTCATCCGACACCTCTGCTGCCACAACTGTGCGATGTGACAACTAGGACATGCAAGTTGTTTTCCGTTCACCTCGCGGGTGGCGGTACGTTGAATGCACTTCGCTCGGCAGGACTCCACGACGAGAGGACGGATGCGTGGGCAATGAGGACCCCGAACTCGTTCAGCTGCTGACTCCTGAGGGGGTCCGGATCGATCATCCGGACTATGCCTTCACCGGAGACGATGAGCAGATCAAGGGTTTCTACCGTGACATGGTGATGACCCGCCGGCTGGACGCCGAGGCGACCGCGCTGCAACGTCAAGGCGAGCTCGGACTGTGGGCCTCCTGCCTCGGGCAGGAAGGCGCCCAGATCGGCTCCGGACGCGCGATGAACGGACAGGACTACGTGTTCCCGACCTATCGGGAACACGGCGTGGCCTGGACCCTGGGTGTCGATCCGCTCCAGCTGCTCGGTCTGTTCCGCGGTGTTGATCTGGGCGGTTGGGACTCGCTGGAGACCCGATTCCACCTCTACACGATCGTGATCGGCGCGCAGGCGTTGCACGCCACCGGGTATGCGATGGGCATCGAACGCGACGGTCTGGTCGGCACCGGAGATCCCGATCGCGACGCCGCGGTGATCGGCTATTTCGGCGATGGTGCGACCAGCCAGGGCGACGTCAACGAGGCGTTCGTCTTCGCCTCCTCCTACAACGCGCCGATCGTGTTCTTCTGTCAGAACAATCAGTGGGCGATTTCCGAGCCGATCGAACGGCAATCGCGGATCCCGCTCTATCGCCGGGCCTCGGGCTTCGGCTTCCCCGGCGTCCGGGTCGACGGCAATGACGTGCTGGCGGTGCATGCGGTCACCAGTGAGGCGTTGGAACGGGCACGGTCGGGCAACGGCCCGACCTTCATCGAGGCCTACACCTATCGGATGGGTGCGCACACGACCTCCGACGACCCGTCCAAGTATCGGCTCGCCGACGAACTCGAGCATTGGCGGTTGAAGGACCCGATCGCTCGGGTACGCGCGTACCTGACGCGGACCGATGCCGCCGATGACGCCTACTTCGCTGAGGTCGAGGCCGAGGCGGATGAACTGGCCAAGCGGATCCGTACCGGACTGTTGACTCTCCCGGACCCTGATCTGGTGCAGTTGTTCGACAACGCGTACGCGGAGCAGACGCCGTACGTGGCCGAGCAGCAGCGCTGGTATGCCGACTACCTGGCGAGCTTCGAGAACACCGACGACATCGCGGCGGGGAGGCAGTGATGGCGACGAATGCAGCGATGGCAGGGGACAGGACCAGCAAGATCACCCTGGCCAAGGCGCTCAACGCCGGACTGCGGCGCGCGTTGGAGGCCGACCCGAAGGTGGTGCTGTTCGGCGAGGACATCGGCAAGCTGGGCGGCGTCTTCCGGGTCACCGAGGGGCTGCAGAAGGACTTCGGCGAGCACCGGGTTGTCGATTCGCCCTTGGCCGAGTCCGGCATCATCGGTACCGCGGTCGGGATGGCGCTGCGCGGTTATCGGCCGGTCTGTGAGATTCAGTTCGACGGATTCGTCTACCCGGCCTTCGACCAGATCGTCAGCCAGGTGGCGAAGATGCACAACCGGTCGGCCGGCCGATTGAAGATGCCGATGGTGATCAGAATCCCGTCCGGCGGTGGGATCGGCGCGGTCGAGCACCACAGCGAGTCGCCGGAGACCTATTTCGCCCACACGCCCGGGCTCAAGGTTGTCATCTGCTCCAACCCGGTCGATGCGTACTGGATGATGCAGCAGGCCATCGCCTCCGACGATCCGGTCATCTTCTTCGAACCCAAGCGTCGCTATCACGAGAAGGCGGAGCTGGACACCTCCATCCCGCCGATTCCCTTGCACAGTGCGAGAGTCGTACGTCCTGGTGACGATCTCACGCTGCTCTGCTGGGGCCCGATGGTGAAGACCTGCCTCGACGCCGCCGCTGCCGCGGCAGCCGAGGGACGCTCGCTCGAGGTGATCGACCTGCGTACGCTGTCGCCGATCGACACCGCCACGATCGTCGCGTCGGTGCGCCGGACCGGCCATGCGGTGGTGGTCCACGAGGCGCCGGTGAACCTCGGTCTGGGAGCTGAGGTCGCGGCCCGGATCACCGAGCAGTGCTTCTATTCGCTCGAGGCTCCGGTGCTACGGGTCGGCGGTTTCGATATTCCCTATCCGCCGAGCAGGGTCGAGGAAGACTATCTGCCAGATCTGGACCGGGTGCTCGACGCCGTCGACCGGTCGCTGGCGTACTGAGCCCCCGGAGGGAGACACATGGCGATCAAGGAGTTCCGGCTGCCCGATCCGGGCGAGGGGCTGGTCGAGGCCGACATCGTCACCTGGCGGGTCGCCGTCGGCGATCAGGTCAAGATCAACGACATCTTGCTCGAGATCGAGACCAGCAAGTCGCTGGTCGAGTTGCCCAGCCCGTACGAGGGCACAGTGACCGGGCTCCTGGTGAACGAGGGCGACACGGTCGATGTCGGCGTACCGATCATCGCCATCGACGACGGTGTCGAGGCGCCCAGCGCGCCGCCGGCCGCGGAGACCGAGGCGGGCGGCGACCGCGTCGCGAATCTGGTGGGCTACGGGCCGAAGCAGACCGACAGCAAGCGCCGGCCGCGCAAGGGTGCTGCCGGCGCGGAGGCAGCCGAGGCCGCGGAGGCGCACGAGCAGGTCAACAGCACATTCGCGGTCAGTGAGCCGGTCTCGCGGCGGGCCGACGAGCGGGAGCCGCTGCAACCGACAGCCGCCGAACCGCATGGAGGCCCGCTGCCGCAGCCGGGACCGACCGCCGAAGAGACCTCCCCGCCGTCAACCGGCCCGGTGCTCGCCAAACCACCCGTACGCAAGTTGGCCCGCGACCTGGGCGTCGATCTGACGACCATCACAGGCAGCGGCCCGGGCGGTGTGATCACTCGTGCCGACGTCGAGACGGCGGCTGCCAGTGCCGCTGCTCCGGTGGTCGAGGTGGCTCCGTCGGTCGCTCCGCCACCGGTCCATGCCGTGGCCGAGGATCAACGCATCCCGATCAAGGGTGTTCGCAAGGCGATGGCGGCGGCGATGGTGCAGTCGGCGTTCACCGCGCCGCACGTGACCGTGTGGGTGGACGCGGATGTCACCGCCACGATGGAACTGGTGCAGTCGATCCGGGCGCGGCGCGACTTCGCCGAGGTGAAGGTCTCGCCGCTGCTGATCGTCGCCAAGGCCGTGCTGATCGCGTTGAAGCGGAACCCGGCACTGAACTCGTCCTGGGACGAGGTCGCCCAGGAGATCGTGCTGAAGAGTGGTGTCAATCTCGGCATCGCGGCGGCGACGCCGCGCGGGCTGATCGTCCCGAACATCAAGAACGCTGATCGGCTTTCGCTGCTGGAGTTGGCGCAGGCGTTCGCGAGCCTGATCAGTTCGGCACGCTCCGGCAGGACCACGCCCGAGGAGATGGCGCGGGGCAGTTTCACCATCACCAACGTCGGGGTTTTCGGGGTCGACGGTGGCTTGCCCATCCTGAATCCCGGTGAGGCCGGCATCCTCGCCATCGGCCAGATCGTCCGCAAGCCATGGGTGGTTGGCAGCGGTGCCGACGAGCGGATCGAGCCGCGGTGGGTCACCACGATCGGCTTGTCCTTCGATCATCGGCTCGCCGACGGGCAGCAGGGCTGCACTTTCCTGGCCGACGTCGCCCAGATCCTTTCCGATCCTGGTATGGCACTGGTCCTATCCTGAGCAGACCAGCTCTGCCGGTGGGTCGGACCAATTGCGCAGGTGGGCATCGAAAAACGGTGATGAAGCACACTGATGAACCTGTTGCGAGGGCTCTGTAACGTTCTAGAATAGATATCGACAGTACGAAGATCGGCTGTCAGGCAATGGGGCCTCCATACGACATCTCTATGGAGGAGATAAACATGATGGATTCAATCGTTACGCCGCCGTTCAACTCGGCGAAAGCGCTGTCTCGTGAGGGTGAGACGCGGCGCGCCAGCACTCGTCGGAGCCGGAAGCCGGGTCGCACCCAGGTGGACGACAAGACCAAGGCACTGCGCGGGATGCTCGCCGTGCGGACCTTCACCTACTGATCGGAGCTGATTCGCAGTCAATCTGACTGCGAATTGAATGTCGGCCCCGGCCGGTCCCGCCAAGGGACTGACCGGGGCCGACGCATTGTCTAGACCGACGCATTTGTTAGAACATTTGGACAACGGCTAGCATGAGCCCTCGAATCTGTGAGGGTGAGCATGACTGTACGCATCGGAGTCATCGGCACCGGCAATATGGGTGCCGACCACATCCGCAATCTGCAACGCTTCGTGGCCGGTGCCACGGTGACGGTGGTCGCGGACTACAACCGCGCGACCGCCGAGACGGTCGCGGCCGAGTCCGGCGCCCGGGTAGCCGCGGACGGGCACGCGCTGATTGCCGATGGTGAGGTGGATGCGGTCATCATCGCGTCGCACGACACCACCCATTACGAGTACGCGATGGCGGCCATCGCCGCAGGCAAACCGACACTCTGCGAGAAGCCGTTGGCACCGACCCTGGCCGAATGCGTAAAGATCGTCGATGCCGAGGCGGCGGCCGGCGGCAATCTGATCTCGCTGGGCTTCATGCGGCGCTTCGATCCGGCGCACACCGAGCTGAAGGCGGCCATCGACGCGGGTGTGATCGGTCCGGTGCTGAGGATCACCGGTGCCAGTCGCAACATGGTCAGCTATCCGGACACCACGTCGGAGTCGATCATCACCAACTCGGTGATCCACGAGCTGGACTCGATTCCCTGGTTGCTCAGCTCACCGGTGGTGGAGGTGGCCTGGCTGGCGGGTCGGGCGTCGAGCAAGGTGCCCGCCGGCGTCGCGGATCCGTCGTTGACGCTGCTGCGTACCGCCGACGGCGTGCTCACCTCGGTCGACATGTATGTCAACGCCGAGTACGGCTATGACCTGCGCTGCGAGGTGCTGGGGGAGAAGGGCGCGATCTCGATGCGGGATCCCGCGCCGCTCGCGGTCGACCTGGAGCTGAAGAACTCGACCGCCTATCCGTTGGACTGGCGCCCGCGGTTCGCTGCTGCGTACCGGCTGGAGCTCGGTGCCTGGGTCGGCGCGGTTGCCGCGGGCGCACCCACGCCGTTGGCTACCGCTGCCGACGGTCTCGCCGCCAGCCGGGTCGCCGATGCGGTGATCACCTCCATGCACGAAGGCGGTCGCTGGGTGGAGGTCGCGCCGCTTGCTCGCAAACGTCGCAAGATCAACTGGCCGACCTATCGCAGCGGTGTTACCGAGCCGTTCGATCGTGCGGACTTCTACCCCGATGAGGATGCCGATGACTGAGCGGGTGCGTCAGCCGTCGATCTGAATGTCCTCGGGCACTTCCAGTTCTCCGTGATCGACCTCGGGTCGAACCACCAGGACGTCGCAGCGAGCGCGTTTGGTGACCTCGGTCGCCGTGGTCCCTAGCACGCGATCTGCCAGGCTGCGATCGTGGATGGCGCCGAGCACGATCAGTTCCGCGCCCCGATCCGCCGCGGTGGACAGCAGCGCTGCGGCGGGGTCACCATCGATCAGCAGCGCGGCAGTCACCGTCGCTCCCTCGAGTCTGGCCACTCGCATGGCGTCGGAGAGAGCTAGGGACGCGGCCTCTCGCCCAAGTACTTGGCCGGTGCGGGTATCTCCGCCGAGGGTAGCCACGTTCTTGGCTTCGGCCCGGCGAGACAGCTGCGAGTACGCGCAGATGATGATCAGATCCGCATCGTCGTGCTTGGCCAACCAGGCTGCGCGACCGACCGTTGGTTCAGCCAGGGACGATCCGTCGGTGCCCACGACGATCGTTCGGTAGTCCTTCATCTCCATGGTCATGCCTTTCTCAGTGTCCGCCCATGGGCATCGCCGTGACGTCGTCGACATCGCGCACCATCCGCGGCTCCTTGATCCAGAGCATGAGCAGCCCGGCAATCGCCAGGAAGACTGCACCGAATCGGATCGCATTGCTTGGGTTGTCGCCCAGCAAGTGCTCGAAGACCCAGCCGAACGTCACAGACTGGAGGAGCATCGGAACCACGATCATCATGTTGATGATGCCCATATAGACGCCGAACCGGGTGGAGGGGATCATTCGCACCGCCATGATGTAGGGCACGCCCATGATCGACGCCCACGCGATGCCGAGACCGATGATCGGGATGAAGATCAGATACTGGTTGCCGACGGATGGAACGATCATGAGGCCGACCGCGGCAAGCAGCAGGCAGACGCAATGCACGAGCTTGGCTCCGCGCTTCTTGGCGAAGGCCACCAGGGCAAAGGCGACGCTGAAGGTGACGATGTTGTACCAGCCGTTGACCAAGCCGGTCCAGCCGACCGCAGCCTCCTTGCCCTCCTGGGTGGCCGGGAACAACGTCTGGGCGATGGTCAACGCGATGAACTGCCAGTAGCAGACCATCCCGTACCACTGGAAGAAGTACACCAACGCGAGCTTGCGCAGCTGGACCGGCATGTCCCTGATCGCCTCGCCGATCTCCTTCAGTGCCGGGCCAAGCCCGCCCTTCTTGGCCCGAAGGGCCGCCAGTTCCTCCGGGCTCGGTGGGATCTCTGGGGTGCGGAGCACCGAGACCAGCACGGAAGTGATCGAGCAGACGGCGCCGAGCATGAAGGAACCGAGCACCCAGTAGGGGATGCCTGCCGCCGTCCCACCCTCGATGAACTTCTGGAAGACGAAGAGCGAGACATTCGCAAGGGTGATGCCCAGGCCGGTGAAGAAGGACTGAGCCAGGAATCCCTTGCCCAGCTGGGAGGGCGGCAGCTTGTCGGCGATGAATGCCCGGTATGGCTCCATCGCCGTGTTGTTGCTGGCGTCCAGCAACCAGAGCAGCAGTACTGCCATCCAGACCGCTGTGACGAACGGGAACAGGAACAAACAGATGCTGCAACCGATAGCCCCGATCAGGAAGAAGGGCTTGCGGCGCCCCCACCGTGGACTCCAGGTCCGATCCGACAGTGCGCCGATCAGCGGCTGGAGCAACAGGCCCGTGATCGGGCCGGCCAGGTTCAAGATCGGCAGATCGTGGGGGTTGGCTCCGAGGAACTCGTACACCGGGTTGACCGCGGTCTGCTGCATTCCGAAGCTGTACTGGATCCCGAAGAACCCGAGGTTCATGATCAGGATCTGGGGCATCGTCATCAGCGGCTTGGTCCGCACGATGCTCGTCTGCTGCACGCTGCTCACGATGTGACTCCCCGTCCGGTCGACCGATGGAGGTAGTCCGCCAGGCGGCTCATCTCCTTCTCCCAGCCCTCGCCGTGCCAGCCCGCCACATCGGGCTCGTACGGGCCCTGGATGATGCGCACCAGGGTGTTGTCACGCCCCATCTTGGTGAACTCGACTCGCAGTTCGAGTGTCGTGTTCGGATCGATCCCGGGATCGCCGGTGATGCGCTCGCGGGAGACGAAGACATCGGGTTCGAAGAACTCGGAGTAGACCCCGTCGGTGGTCACTCGCAGACCGTCGGAGTCGCGCACCTTGACGTGATGGTGGCGGCCACCGAGTTCCTGAACCCCGGAGACGGTCTCCAACTCCACGTGCCAACCCGGCGAGCCCCGCCACTGCGCCAACTCCGTCGGTTCAGTCCAGGCTCGAAACACCTTTGAACGGGGACTGTCGAACTCTCGCTCGACGGTCACGATCACATTCGCTGTCACCACACCACCTCGTTGGGGCTGTCCAGTCGACCACGCGCTCGTCCATGAGTGAGTGACGCGCATTGTCCTTGGAGTGAAAAGGTTTCAGCCAGAGTCTCGCAGCAGTGTCCCACCTTGGCAATAGATGGGCGTTCCTGAGCATCATTTTCCTGAAGGTGCTGCGGATTTGCTCTAGATGTTTACCAGCCGATGACCGGCATGTCACGTGCGAGTCGGTGGATCTCGTCAGGAGCGAGTCTGGGGTGGGGCCGTCGTGCCCCGTACGACGAGACGGGTCGGCAGCCGCACCGGCTCCCGCGCGGGGGTGCCGTCCTCTGCTCCGAGCAACTGCAACAGCATGCGGGCGGCGACTCGGCCTTGTTCCTCGACGTCCTGGGCCATGGTGCTCAGATCCATGACCGCTGCCATCTCGTGGTTGTCGATCCCGATGACCGACATGTCTGCCGGTACCCGGAGTCCTGCTCGCCGCAGCGCGGTGAGGACGCCGATAGCGAGCTCGTCGAGCTCGGCGAATACCGCTGTCGGCAGATTCGGTCGGCTGAGCAGCTCGGTCATCGCTGCTGCGCCGCCACTGATCCCGTGCGGGCCGTCGACCATGAGACTCTCGCTGAACTCGATGCCGGCAGCTGACAGCGCCTGTTCGTAGCCGGCCTTCCGGCTTCGCGATGGCGAGAAGTCGAACCTGGTGTCATCGGGGCGGCCGGCGATGAAACCGATCCGGGTGTGGCCGAGATTCAACAGGTGGTCGACGGCGGCGCGTGCGGTGCCGACCTCGTCGATTCCGACCGAAGGAGAGCCAGGGATCGCCGACCCGATGCTCACCAGGGGGAGACCGAGCGCGCGCAAAGACAGGGTGTGTTCTTCGGTGAGCGGCATCGACAAGGACAGGATTCCATCGACCCTGCCGGCCAAGGGCATCTGCTGAAAGAACTGATCGCGAATCTCGGGGCTGCCGAGGTGATAGAGGATCGCGTCGTAGCCGGCGGCCCGAAGGTAGTCCACAGCGCTTCCTGTGGCGGTATTGAAGAACCAGCGGGTGATGAACGGCACGATCACTGCGACTGTGCGGCGTCCTTCGGTCTGCGCGGCCTCGAGTGCAGAGACGTAGGAGAGCTCGCGAGCGGCATCTCGAACCCGCTGGCGCGTGTCATCGGACACTTTGGCAACCCCACGCAGCGACCGCGACGCCGTAGCCGCGGACACACCGGCGCGTGCGGCGACGTCGGCCAGGGTCGCGCGCCGTGCTGGGTCGCGCGCATCGAACTCACCCACGGACGCCAGCGTAGTGTGCGGCGGGCACTGCGTCCGGCCCAGCTGTTACCTTCGCCTGCGTGCCAGGTTCGTGGGAGAACAGCGCGGATGCTTATGCGCAGTCGTTCGCTCGGCTGTGTGCGGGCACGGTGGAGGAGATCCTCGTCCGGCTGGGATCAGGCGAACGGGATCGGCTGCTGCTCGATGTCGGCACCGGTCCTGGCACGGTCGCCGCGGCGGCTCGGACTCACGGATACACGGCGATCGGCATGGACCGCGACGCCTCCATGATCACGCTCGCCGGTCGCCGCCATCCCGAGATCGCCTATGCACAGGCCGCCCTTCCTGGGCTTCCGTGTCGGGACCGGGTCTTCGACGCCGTCACGGCCAACTTCGTCATCAACCACACACCGGACCCGCGGCGGGCGGCGCGAGAGCTGTTCCGCGTGATCCGGTCCGGTGGTTGCCTGGTCGCCACGACCTGGCCATCCCAGATCATGCCGCTCAACCAGTTCTGGAACGAGGTCATGCAGCGGGCCGAGGT
>JASGEZ010000107.1:0-20261 GCA_047605905.1 Microlunatus sp. | reverse complement strand
GTGACGATGCCCTGGGTGAGTCCCAGGGCTGTCTCCACCGAGTCGGTCAGCCGCTGCTTGACCGTCGGCTTCACCGCCAGTCGGTCGACCACCACGTCGATGTCGTGCTTGTACTTCTTGTCCAGGGTCGGCGGATCGGTGAGCATCACCGTCTCGCCGTCCACCCGGGCACGGGCGAAGCCCTGGGTGGCGAGTTGGCGGAACAACTCCGCATACTCCCCCTTGCGGCCGCGGATCACCGGCGCGAGGATCTGGAACCTGGTGCCCTCGTCCAATGCCATCAACCGGTCGACGATCTGCTGCGGCGACTGCCGGCTGATCGGCTCGCCGCAGATCGGGCAGTGTGGCCGGCCGGCGCGGGCGTAGAGCAGTCGGAGATAGTCGTAGACCTCGGTGATCGTGCCGACCGTGGAGCGCGGGTTGCGGCTGGTCGACTTCTGATCGATCGAGACCGCCGGCGACAGTCCCTCGATGAAGTCGACATCCGGCTTGTCCATCTGGCCGAGGAACTGCCGCGCGTACGCCGACAGCGACTCGACATAGCGACGCTGCCCCTCGGCGAAGATGGTGTCGAACGCCAAGCTCGACTTCCCCGAGCCCGACAGCCCGGTGAAAACGATGAGCGCATCCCGCGGCAGCTCCAGCGAGACATTGCGCAGATTGTGCTCGCGCGCACCGCGTACGACGATCTGGTCAGTCACGGGCACGATCGTATGTCCGCCCACCGACAGTGCTAGTCGTCGCTTGCTGTTCGGCTCCGCTCCCAGGACTCCGTCTTCGCTCCTCGTTCGCAAACGGAAGAACGTGTTTGCTCTCTCGTCGTTCCAGACGGAGCCCTCGCTCCGCCTCACGGCCACTCGCGACGGGCCGCTGCGCGAGCGGCGAGTACCGGATGCATCGGTTGACTCGATACGTCCGGTAGTCACCACTCGCCCCTCGCGTACAGGGCATAGTGGTCTTGTGCGTGAGATGCCCCTGGTCGAAGCAGGCACCCGTCTTCCGACGCTATCGACGAGGCTTGCACGGCGGCCGAGGATCTGGCCGACATCCGGGCTGCTGCCGATGCTCGCGCCGAGCTAGCCGAGTCCAGCGGACACCCGATCCCTCGGGACGAGGTCAAGCCCGACCTCGGCCTGGCATGAGCAAGCAGGACTACCGAATCGTCTACGAGATCCACGACCAGGTGCTCCTCGTCCTCGTCATTGCCGTCGGGCACCGTCGCGACATCTACCGACGGCTGCCCTGACTCAGTGCGCCACAACGTCCCCCTGGAACTCGAGAAGGAGCAGATACAGCTGAAATCGGTCGGATCGCCTGTAACTACGCCTTCTCGGCGAGACGGCGGCGGAGCCAGGCGAGAGTCGAGTCGCCTTGGGCACGCTGGAACTCGCGCAGGGTCGGCAGTCCTGGCGCGGGCGGCTGCCGGGCAGCGTCGATGAAATAGGCACACAGTCCGGCGAGGGTGCCGGTGATCTGCTCCGGATCCACGTCGGCCAGGTAGCGGGTGACCAGGGTCTCGACATCGTGTCCGCCGTACAGGTCGATGTTGATCAGCAGCATGAATCGGTCCAGCCAGTCGGCACCCGAGAGCGCCCAGGGCCAGTCGACGACCACCATCGAACCGTCATCTCGGACCAGCAGGTTGTCGGCCCGCAGGTCACAGTGGACGACAGTGTCACCGTCGAGACACGGCAGCGTGGACTCCGACAAGGCGATCAGCTCGTCGAGGTGGGCGGCAACCCAGGGGTCGAGGTACGCGGGTGGATCGTCCCGGAGTCGCCGCCAGCCGGCAATGAGCGTGCTGAAGCCCTCCGAGACCGGTTCCAGCCCGGGGATCGGGTTCGGGGTGAGATCGGCGGCCAGCGAACCCAACGTCGACATTGCGATCTCGACGTGTTCACTGCTCCACGGCATCGGCGGGCAGGTTCCGTCGATCTCCTCCATCACGATCGCGATCCAGTAGCCGTCGTCATAGCGACCGAGCAGCCGCGGTACCCGCGGGCTGACCGACAGCGCCGCAAGATAGTCGGCCTCACGTCGATGGATGTCGGGTGAGTCCGGGTTCTGATCCGGACTGACTGCCTTGACGAAGGCGCGCCCTCCCGTACTGGTCCGGACCCGGTCCGCGGTTCCCGGCGAGAATCCACCGGCCTGGCTCTCGGCCCGGATCACCGGAGCACCAAGCACGTCCTCGATCCCTCGGCGGACCTCGCCAGGCAACTCTGCCCAAGCAAGTCTTTGACCGACGGCGGGCGGAGCAGGCACGCCTCATCGTGGCACGGCCGGCGAGCCGCCCACCACGAGATTTCTCAGACCACTGGCGCACCCGACCAAGACCACGGGTGGATGGCTGAGCTACGGCATCCGCCGAGGATGTCGACGTGACATGGACCGCCGGGCTTCTGATGATCGCCCCTCGCTGGCAGGTCGTCGCCGTGCTGGCCGGGGTCGCGATCGTGCTGCTGCTCCTCGTCCAGGCGATCCGGCGTCGGGGCGGGCCACGGCGACCACGGTCTCGATGGCGTGTGGTTCTTCCGGCAAGCCTGGCCCTGATCGTGATCGGAATCGGTCTGACGGGGCTCTGTGCGCTTCCGGTGCCCGAGCTGCCGCGCCCGCCGGGACCGTACGACATCGGCACGACGGTACGGGAGTGGACCGATCCGGCCCGACCGGAAACCGCCACGCCGGATCCCGATGACCGGCGGACGGTCGTCGTGCAGCTCTGGTATCCCGCGGAACCGGTCCCACCGGATGCCGAACGAGCCCGCTATCTGGGTCGCGACGATCAGGAGGCGAGCACGATCACCCGAGGATTGGCGGACTATCTCGGCGTGCCCGCCATGCTGCTCGACGGACTGCCTCGGGCACGCGGTCACGCAGTCCCGGACGCTCCGGTCACGTCCAACGGTGGACCGTTTCCCGTCGTGCTCTTCTCCCCCGGCCTGGGCGGGATCCGGACCCAGAACACTGCCTGGGCTGAGGATCTCGCGAGTCGCGGCTATGTCGTCGCGGCCCTCGACCACCCGTACGACTCGGCGGTGGTCGTGCTGCGGGACGGTCGCACGATCATGACCACGGTCGCGCCGACCGGCGACGACGCCGAAGACAGGCGACGCGCCAACGAGTGGACGGCCATCCGCGCCGCCGATCTCCGTTTCGTTCTCGACCAGCTCGAGCTGTTGAACCGCGACCCCGACGACGGCCCGCCGGCCGGCCAGCTGAACACCAGGCTGGTTGCTGCCACGGGCCACTCGCTCGGCGGCGCCGCAGCGTTCCAGGCCGCCCGACAGGATCATCGCTTCGTTGCGGCCATCGATATCGACGGGTTTCCGCGTGACCCGGCCCCCACGCCCTTTCCCCAGCCGGTTCTCGCGGTGGCTCATCCCCTGGACCCCGGCGAGAGTCCGACCTACCTGCCCCGACTCACAGAGGTCCTGAAACTGAGCAGCGCGGAGGGCTGCCTGCTGACGGTGCCGAGAACGGAGCACCTGACCTTCACCGACGCACCGCTGTTCCTGCCGCCGGTCCCCTCACTCGTCGGCAGCCTGGGACATCGCCAAGGACCGCAGCTCACCAGCAGCATCAGCGCGGTCTTCCTGGACGCCACGCTCAAAGCCGACGGCGATCCCGGCGCTCAGCTGTCCCCATACGGCGACCTCAGCTGCTATCGCTCAGGTCGTCCGTTGCCGCGCTGACTCCGGCTCCTCGACCAGGATCTTCTCGAACCACAGCTGCGCGTACGGGTTGTCGTTGTAGCGCGGAATCCGCCGATAGCCGGAGCGGTCGTAGAGCGCGATCGCCTCAGTCAGCGAGCGCAAGGTTCCGCAGGCAACCGGAACCCCGTCACGAGTCGCGAGGACGAACCGACTCGGCTCGTCGACCGGCGTCGCACCGGACGCGTACGCCTCGACGTCGAAGCCCTCCTGGGAACGCTGGGCCAGCTCGTCGTAGTACCTCGATACCGCGGCAACCGCCTCGTCCGAGGTCGGGTCGATCTCGATGAACTGAACGTCTGGACCAGACACGCAGCGAGGGTACGCCAGATGCTCAGACCGCTTGCTCGGAGCGAACCTGCTCCAGCACCTGACGGAAGGTCGCGGTCTCCTGGGCGCCGGAGACGCCGTACTTGCCGTTGAGCACGAAGAACGGAACCCCGTTGATCCCGTACGCAGCGGCCTGGGCCACATCGGCCTTCACTTCGGCGAGATAGCGGTGGTCGGCCAGCGCAGCCACCGCCTCGTCACGGTCGAGACCGACCTCCGCCGCGAGATCGGCCAGCACCTCAACCCGGCCCAGGTGCCTGCCCTCGACGAAGTACGCAGCCAGCAACCGCTCCTTGAGCTCGAGCTGGCGACCGCGCTCCTTCGCGAGATGCAGCAGTTCGTGGGCCAGCACGGTGTTGGTCTGGTGGATGGCGTCGTAGTCGTAGTCGAGACCCACCGCTGCAGCGATGCCGACGACCCGATCCACCATCTCCCTGGCCTGCGCCGGACTGACGCCCTTGCGCTCGCTGAGATAGTCGAACGGCGATCCCTCGAAGTCCACCGGTGTGTCCGGGGCCAGTTCGAAGGAGTGGAACTCGATCTCCACCTCACCGTCGAAATCCGCGACGGCAGCCTCGAACTTGCGCTTGCCGATGTAGCACCACGGGCACTGCACATCGGACCAGATGTCGACCTTGATGGGTTCGCTCACGTCGGGTCAACAGGCGGTCGCAATGCAGCATTCCCCGTCGCCAGCAGCACTCGCCCGCTCCGAGATCTGGGAGGATGGCCACCCAACCGACACGCACAGATGGAGGCGATCATGGCGAGGCGCATCGGTATCGCCGATCTCGCCGGTGTCGTGTACTCCTCCGGCAAGGTGTTCAACGGCCTTTCCACCGGACGACTGGACACCGAGAACTTCCTGCGCTCCGGGAGCCTCTCCGGCATCGCTTCTCGATCAGATCTGGCTCTGCTCGAAGACCTGCGCGATGTCGCTTCACTGATCATCGAGCACGCCGACCGGCCTGTGAACGCGGCGTTCGTGCGGCAGATCAATGCGCAGATCACCCGCACTGGCGCCCTCCATCCCGGGCAGTTCCGTACGTCGGAGCAGCAGATCGGTGTGAACACCCGCTACGGTCGCCACACCCCGGATGCCGTCACGGACGACGCCCTGCAGCACCTGATAGAGCAGGCGACGGCGAGCCCCGATCGTGAGGAGAACGCACTGGATCTGTTCATCGAGATCGCCAAAGCGCAGCCGTTCGAAGACGGAAACAAACGGACGGCGTTGTTCGCGGCAAACTGCCTGCTGCTCGGCGCCGACACCGGAACGCTGCTGGTGGTCCCTGTTGACGAGCATGACCCCACGCTTTCCGAGCAGTTCAACGACCTCCTCGCCCGGGCATATCTGGAGGACGATCACGCAGGTGTAAAGGCACTCTTGCGGACACGAGGGTTGGTTGATATCGACTCCCGCAAGGAGTGACCAAGATCTGAGTCCGTCCGATCAGGCCCGGAAAATCTCCGACTCGGCAGGCATCCAGTAGCCCTCATCGGAAGGACGTCGGAAGACAATCGGCAAGCCTTCAGCCGTCGACCACGTGATCGAGTCGGTGACCTGGACATGGACATGCGGCTCGGTGCTGTTGCCGGAGTTCCCGCACTCCCCGACCTGCTCACCAGTCCGGAGCTGGTCGCCCGGCGCGACCCGCACCGTCCCGGAACGGAGATGGGCCAGCAGTATGTACGGACCGTCGGGTCCCAGGCTGAGCACCACGTGGTTGCCGGCGACGGCCGCGGCTCCGGCACGAACCCGCGCCGCCTGACCGAGCGCGTACGGAGTCCGCGCGAGCGCTGACCGTCGCGCCTCATGATCGGGTTCGCCGTCGTGAGTGGCCACAACGACACCGTCGACAGGAGCGAGGATCGGCGCACCGAAGCCCGTGAAGATCTCCGGTGGTTCGACCGACAACAGACTCCGCCACGACACCGGCGCCGAAAGACCACGGCTGTCGACCGCGACGAAGTCGACCGCATAGGTGACGCCGAACAGATCCGTACCGTGACTCGGCACCCGTCGGGCGGGACTGTTCCGGGCCTGCCACCGGCCGCGGAACGGCAGGTCGAGCTGCACCGGATCTGGCCGGCTCATCGGCTCACGAGCTTCGCGTACGGCTGCTCTTGACCAGGGCAGCGAGCTGACTACCGGCAAAGATCGCAATGTCGATCGCCAGAGCGATCAGGGCGATCGACAGTGGCACGGTCGCTGCCAGCGAGGAGAAGACGGCAAGCGCTGCCGCCGCCAGGATGTTCGCCGCAGCCACGATTCGGAGCGCGACCAACAAGGGCGCTCGGACCAACAACCAACACAGACCGCCCGACCAGGCCACGGTCAGCGCACCAATCACGATCAACACCATGCTCGGCAAAGCCAGCGGGTCCTCGAGCAATGGTGCGGTCGCGATCACCCCGAACCCGACAATGGCGCAGTACGCAGCATCGATCCGCAGGCTCAGTCGTCCCAGACGCTCTCCAGTCATGAGTCGAGCAACTCTCGAGTGAGGAGCACTCCGCCCGCGGTCGCGACCGGGAAGACCACGACGGCCAGGAATGGGATGGCCAGCAGCAGGAAGCAGGGCGCCGAGAAGCCCAGGGCTCGCCAGCGCCGCCGTTGCATGGCCGCGCGGCGCTCCCGTAGGGTCGGCAAGCCACGTCGCTCGAAGCTGGGTCCGATCAACTCGAAGCACAGCATCCAGCCGCCGAAGCAGGCGGAGATCACCGGCACCACGGTCTGCCCGGCGATCGGTATGAACTGAGCCAGGAACAGTGGCAAGGCGGCCACCACGGAGATGCCGATCAGGATCGCCGACTGCTTGAGGGCCCTCGGCACCGAGCTCG
Source organism: Microlunatus sp. (assembly GCA_047605905.1). GTDB lineage: Bacteria > Actinomycetota > Actinomycetes > Propionibacteriales > Propionibacteriaceae > Microlunatus. Next base: position 13,374 of record JASGEZ010000107.1, on the reverse strand, counting down.
TCCACGACTCCCCCGTGTCCGGCAGGCCACCGGAGACCTCGGCGTCGACCGCCTCGCTGATCTTGTCGTAGATCGGTGCTCCCAGCGCCATGGTCAGCGTGCTGAAGGAGATGATCATGACCAGTAAGGTCGCGCCGAGTACGCCGGCTCCGGCCAGCACCCGGATGGCGATCCGCAGTCCCTCGGCCCAACCCTCGGCGAATCCCGTGATCGTCGTCGCGATGGCACCGAGCTGAGTGACCAGCGTGACCAGCAGGGTGCCGAAGATCACCGACATGATCAGCGGCGGCACCGCACCCAGCAGGAACAGCCGGGGCCGCTGAATGAGCATGCCTCCCCCGCGGAGCAACAGGCTCGCCCCGCCGACCGCTTCGGTGATCACATTCGGCATCGAGGATCAGCTCTTCCGCTGGCCCTCGCCGAACTGCTCCCAGCCGAACTGGGCCTCACGGACTTTCGCACCCTTGGCCTCGGCCGTCGCCCGCAACGCGTCGGCAAACTCCACCAGCTTCTGCGTGAGGCCGGGATCGCCGGTGGCCAGGCTGCGCGCAGCCAGCAGTCCCGCGTTGCGAGCGTTGCCGATCCCCACGGTCGCGACGGGTACGCCGCTGGGCATCTGCACGATCGACAGCAGCGAGTCCATCCCGTCCAGATACTTCAACGGCACCGGCACCCCGATCACCGGCAGCGGAGTGAGGGACGCCAGCATGCCGGGCAGGTGCGCCGCGCCACCGGCGCCGGCGATGATCACTTCCAGACCACGGGTGTGGGCCTCCCGCCCGTACGCGAGCATCGCCTCGGCCATCCGGTGCGCGGAGACGACATCCGCCTCGTACGCGATGTCGAACTCGGCCAGGGCTTCCGCGGCCGCGCTCATCACCGGCCAGTCGGAGTCCGACCCCATCACGATGCCCACCCGGGCTCCGGTCCCGCTCATACGTCTTCTCCCATCAGATAGCCGGCCGCGTGCCGAGCACGCTTGCGTACCTCGTCGACGTCGCTCCCGTACGTGGTCACGTGGCCGACCTTGCGGCCAGGCTTGACGTCCTTGCCGTACAACTGGACCCGCAACCGGCGGTCGCGGGCGAAGCAGTGCAGCAGAGCCGACGGCAGATCGGGCACCGTGCCGCCGAGCACGTTCGCCATCACGGTCACCGGCTCACGAGTTCCAGGATCGCCCAGCGGCAGGTCCACCACGGCCCGCAGGTGATTCTCGAACTGCGAGGTATGCGCCCCGTCGATGCTCCAGTGCCCGGTGTTGTGCGGCCGCATCGCCAGTTCGTTGACGACGACGTGGCCGTCGGGGCGCTCCATCAACTCGACGGCCAGGATGCCGACCGTGCCGAGCTCGTGCGCGATGCTCAACGCCAGCTGCTGGATCTCGACAGCCCGGTCGTCGTCCAGACCGGGAGCCGGGGTGGTGGTCTCGACGCAGACCCCGTTGCGCTGCACCGACTCCGAGACCGGGTATGCGACCGCCTGGCCCGAGGGCGACCGGACGACGAGAGCGCTCAGCTCCCGCCGGAAGTCGATGAACTCCTCGGCCACCACCTGAACACCGGGCTTGAGCCGATCGAACGGCTCGCCGGCCTCGGCGGCGGAGTCGAGCTTCCACACACCCTTGCCGTCGTAGCCACCACGGGAGGTCTTGGCGATCACCGGCCAGCCGATCTCGTCGCCGAAGGCGACCAGCGCCTCGGCATCGGCCACCACCCGATAGGTCGGGCAGGGCACGCCGAAGCTGCTCAGCCGGTCCCGCATCACGGCCTTGTCCTGCGCGTGGACGAGCGCCTCCGGTCCGGGACGGACGGCGATCCCGGTCTCCTCCAGCTCGTGCAGCAGATCAGTCGGGACGTGCTCGTGGTCGAAGGTGATCACGTCGCAGCCGGCGGCGAAGGCTTGGACGGTGTCCGGGTCGGTGTAGTCGCCGACCGTCACGTCGTGCACCACCTGTGCCGCCGAGACCGTTGGACCTTCGGCCAAGAGCTTGAGGTGCAGACCGAGCCCGGTGGCCGCCTCGCTCATCATCCTGGCCAGCTGTCCGCCGCCAATCACACCAACAACAAAAGGACGAGGGGATTCAGAGGAGGAAGGGAGGTGCACTGTCACCCGCGAAGCCTATTCGGCGCACCAGACGTCGGTCGAACCGGCAACTCCGCCAGGGAGCCAGACAAGCTGCTGGCTGAACCCCGATGTCGGGGATAAGCCAGCAGCTAACGAGAGCGGCATCACCCGAGCGCCGCTACCCTTTGAAGTAGCCATGCCCACTCCTCACCAACCAGCCGCACCGGAAGCCAGCCATCCGGTTACGTCGTCGACTTCAGCCACCGACCCCGGCTTGCTCCGGCGGCTGTGGGACAAGGCGATGCATCTCGGACCGGAGGCCACCAAATTCGGCATCGTCGGGCTGACCGGCGTCGCGCTGCAGTTCGTGGTGTTCAATGTCCTGCGCTATGCCGGTCCCGGCGGGCACGGCCTACTGGCCGACAAACCGATCACCGCGCAGGTGATCGCCATCGGCGCGGCCACCGTGATCACCTACCTGGGCAACCGCTACTGGACCTACCACCACCGGGAGCGCGGCAATCCGCTGCGCGAGCTGCCGATCTTCCTGCTGCTGAACGGTATCGCGATCGCCATCGGCGCGGCCTGCCTGGCGTTCTCCCACTATGTCCTGGGACTCACCTCGCCGCTGGTCGACAATATCTCCGGCAATGTAATCGGCCTCGGACTCGGCACCCTGTTCCGGTTCTGGTCCTACCGGAAGTTCGTCTTCACAGGGGACTCAGTCTGATGGTCGCGCTCCGCGCTCTGCGGTCATGAACTCCGCGAGATCTCGCTCGTTCGTCGCGTTTCCACATGGCGAAAAGCGTGCCCCGCGGAAACACTGCTGCACTCACGAGAGGCTCCGCTCCTGACCGACGCTGTGGATTAACTCGCTCATGGTGAGGTGCACGTCCTCGACATCCGGCACATCGTTGAGCACGACCGGCCGTACGTCGGCGGCGGACTGCACGCGCAGGGTGCCGCAGCCCAGCATCCGATCGGACAGACTGCGCTCGAATCGCACGTCGTTCACCCTGGCCAGTGGCACATTCGCGCCGGTCTTGTTGAGAATCCCGGTGCGGGTGATCAAGCGGAAGTTGGTGATCGTGATCGTCGTGGTCCGCCAGCGCAGATACGGGATGATCGACCACCAGGTGGCGAGCACGCCGACCACGATCGCCACCGCGAACTGACCCACCGGACGGAAGTCGTGCGGGATCATGGCCGCTCCCGCACCCAGCAGCGCGCCACAGACGATCAGGCCGACAGCCGGCCAGAACAGGGCCTTGCCGTGGGTACGCATGTGCATGAGCACGCGCTCCTGCGTACCCAATAGCTTGGCCGGCAAACCCACTTCTCCATGCTGACACAGCAGCACAATCCAGGCATCGGACTCCAGTCCGAACTTCCTTGGCCCGGCCCCCGGGATTCAGCGCAGGTGGGTCACGTCGCCGGCGGCGAAGACCACGACTCGACCAGCCGTACGCACCCGCAGCCGACCCTCGGCATCGACGCCGACCGCCTCGCCTTCGATCGTGGTGCCGTCGGGTCGATGCACCCGGACCGGCCGACCCAAGGTCGCGCAGCGCGCCTCGTACTCGCCGATCAACGGCACGTCGCGGCCGTCCTCCCAGCGGTGATAGAGCAGCGCCAAGGTCGCCAGCACCGTCGCGATGATGTCGGCTCGGACCAAGTTCTCACCAGGCCGCAGCAGAGCGAGCGAGGTAGCGTTCGGCACCGGCAACTGCTCGGCCGTCAGATGGACGTTGATCCCCATCCCCAGCACACACGCCGCACCCCCGACGACTGCCGGTGCATCGACCCGCTCGGCCAGGATGCCGCAGATCTTGGCGCCGTCGACCAGCACGTCGTTGGGCCATTTCAACTCTGCCGGTACGCCGGCGACCGCTCGCAGGCTGTCCGCGACGGCCAGCCCGGCCAGCAGCGACAACCAGGTCCAGTGCACCGGGTCCCGCTCGGGCCGGAGCAGCACCGACATGGCGATCGAGCTGCCGGCCGGCGCGGTCCAGGTCCGGCCCAGCCGGCCTCGACCGGCCACCTGGTGATCGGTGACGAGCACCGTCCCGGCCGGCTCTCCCGCTCGCGCCCGGGCGGCCAGGTCCGCATTGGTCGAGCCGGTCTGCGGCACCACCTCCACCGACCGCCACAGCCGGTCGGCGGCTCCCACCGCCTCGACCAGCCGATCTGTGTCCAACCGATCCGCGTGCCCCACGTACCCAGTCCTCTACAGCTCGGTGTCCGCTACAGCTCAGTCCTCAACGAGAGTCAGCCCATGGCCTTGGTCTGGAGCCAGTCCATCGCGCGGTCCGGCAGCACCTTGCGGGCCAGCAGCACCGGCTTGGCCATCGATCCGACGGCATAGCGGGTCCGCGGTCGGCGCGCAGTCACCGCCCGTTCGATCGCCTTGGCGACCACGTCCGGGTCGGAACCGAACCGGGCGACCGGACCGTCCATGGCGGCAGCCATCGCACCGACCCGCTCCGCGTAGGGACCCTGGCCCGACATGCTGCGAGCCGAGTCCATCGCGATGCCGCCCCATTCGGTTGCGATGTTGCCGGGCTCGATCACCACGACGTCGATGCCGAAGGGCGCGACCTCCATCCGCAGCACGTCGGACAGCCCTTCGACCGCGAACTTGGAGGCGTGATACCAGCCGCCGAACGCCATGGTGAACTTGCCGCCCATCGAGGTGATGTTGACGATCGTGCCGCTCCCCTGCCCCCGCATCGTCGGGAGCACCAGCTGGACCATCCGCGCCAGACCGAAGAGATTCACCTCGATCTGCCGTCGGGCCTCGGCCATCGGCACGTCCTCGATCGCCCCGTACGCGCCGTAGCCCGCATTGTTGACCAGGACGTCGATCCGACCAGACTCAGCCAGCACCTGGTCCACGGCGGCGACCATCGACTCGTCCGAGGTGACGTCGAGGGCCAGCGGACGTACGCCGTCGGCCGCGAGTTCGGCGAGCCGGTCGAGCCGGCGCGCAGCGCCATGGACCACGAAACCGGCTCGGGCAAGCCGGCGGGCAGTGGCGGCGCCGATGCCGGACGATGCTCCGGTGACAAGTGCGATGCGGTCCACGGGATCTCCTGACTCGGGTTCGAGGATCACCCTACGTTCGACTGCCGGACCGTCAGTCCGGGCAGCTGGTCCTGCGATCTCGGCGGCCGATCCAAGGCGGCGGACGCGATGTCGGTGATGCCTGCTTGGATCGCACCGAGCAGGACGATGTCACCACCCAGTGAGGAGGCCGTCACCTCCGGCGGCAGCTGCGCATACTCCGGCAGCCGTTCCCGGCAGATCTCGATCACCTGACCCAACGAAGCAGCTACCGCACCGGCCACGATCACTCGCTCGGGGTTCAGCAGACTCGCCAAGGCGGCTACCACGCGAGCCAGCCGATCGGCGAGCGTACGGACGGCAGCCGCCGCGGCCAGGTCGCCATTTCGCGCGGCTTCGAACACGGCATAGGCCGAGGCCGCTTCCGGCGTGGTGGTCCAGAGCCGCCGGGCGATGGCAGCCAGGCCCTTGTGACTTTCGACCCCGGTCAGCAGTTCCAGGAAATGCAGATCGCCGGCCGCGCCGTCCCGGCCCAGCAGCAACCGTCCGCCCGAGACGACGCCGGCACCGAATCGCTCACCCGACAGCAGGACGACATAGTCGCCGTTCGGGTCGGCCTCGCCGTGTGCCCCGGCCGCCAGCGCAGCCAGATTGGCGTCGTTGTTGACCAGGACGGGCCAGGTCTGCCAGCCGTCAAGCACCTGCCCTGGATCCAGTCGCATGCGCGACCAATAGTCGCCGTGGACCGGCGCCGGAGTGCCGCCCGAAGGGCGGACCGGCGCAGCCAACCCGAAAGAGACCACCCGAACGCGGTCCGCATCGACATCGGCCTCCGCCAACGCCGATCCGATCACTCCCCGGATCGCCTCTGCCCGCTCTGCCCGCTGGCTTTCGGAGAAACCGGCCCGGCGTCGCGCCCGGCCGACGATCCGACCCCGCAGATCGGCGACCGCGGCTCGGATGGAGGCATCTCCGACATCGACCCCGACCACATAGCCGGCATCGGCGCAGAAGCTGAATCGGCGAGGTGGCCGGCCGGTCGTCATCGCCACCGAGGACCCGCACTCCTCCCGCAGCCAGCCCATGTGGACGAGGTCACCCAACACGCCCAACACCGTCGCCCTGGTCAGGCCGGTCCGCGCCATCAACTCGTTGGCGGTCACGGTGTCTCCGGCAGCAGTGGCCCATAGTTCGGTCAACACCGAGCGCGCGTTCGCCCGCCGTACGACTGTCGATGACGCCGGTGCGCTCGATTGAGCTGACACGTTGACCGGACCTCCCTCGCGTTGTAGATTTAGATCATAAATATAACCCGTATCGAAAGGCCGTGTGGGTGACCACCGAAGTTGCCGTGCCAGCAAAGACGTATACCCCTGTTGACGCCGACTGGTGGCGACAAGCTGTGGTCTATCAGATCTATCCGCGAAGCTTCGCCGACTCCGACGGCAATGGCATCGGCGATCTGAACGGGATCCGCAGCCGGGTTGACTACCTCGCCGGACTCGGTATCGATGCGGTGTGGCTCAGCCCGTTCTATCCCTCGGCCCTGGCCGACGGCGGGTACGACGTCGACGACTATCGCGACGTCGCTCCTGAGCTGGGCACCCTCGCCGACTTCGACGCTCTCACCGCCGACCTGCACGCCCGCGGCATCCGGATGATCGTCGACATCGTGCCCAACCACACTTCGAATCGGCACGCCTGGTTCGTCGAGGCGCTCGCTTCCCCGCCCGGATCACCGGCCCGGGAGCGCTACATCTTCCGCGACGGTCTCGGCGAGGACGGCTCCCAGCCACCCAGCGACTGGCAATCCTCCTTCGGCGGCCCGGCGTGGACCCGAGTGCCGGATGGGCAGTGGTATCTGCATCTGTTCGCGCCGGAACAGCCCGATCTCAACTGGGATCACCCGGATGTGCGCGAAGACTTCCTGACCACACTGCGCTTCTGGTCCGACCGCGGGGTCGACGGCTTCCGCGTCGACGTCGCCCATTACCTCACGAAGGACCTGAGTGAGCCCCTGCCCAGTTGGGCCGAGCTTCACAACGGCTGGGAGGGCCCGCATCCCTACTGCGACCGGGATGAGGTGCACGACATCTACGCCGCGTGGCGGCAGGTGTTCAATTCCTACGACCCGCCCCGCATGGCCGTGGCGGAGGCCTGGGTGCCAAGCCACCAGCGCCCCCGGTACGCGAGTCTGGAAGGGCTGGGCCAGGCCTTCAACTTCGATCTGTTGACCGCACCGTGGAGCGCGGAGCAGTTCCGCGGCATCATCGCCGAGAACCTGGAACTGGCAGCCGTCAGCGGGTCCTCGACCACCTGGGTGCTGTCCAACCACGACGTGGTCCGGCATGCGTCCCGCTACGGCAACCAGCCGCACGAATTCGCACCTGCCGATGACCCGGTCAGCCTGCTCGCGCGCGGCGTCGTGACCACCCAGGACCGCGAGCTGGGCAGCCGCCGGGCGAGCGCCGCGACGCTGTTGCTCCTCGCCCTGCCAGGTTCGACCTATCTCTACCAGGGCGAGGAACTCGGGTTGTTCGAGGTCGCCGAGATCACTCCCGAGCAGCGGCAGGACCCGACCTTCTTCCGGACCAACGGAGAGCGCCCCGGGCGCGACGGCTGCCGGGTGCCGCTGCCCTGGACCGCCGACGGACCCTCGTACGGATTCGGCCCCACAGACCCGCACCTGCCGCAGCCGGACTGGTTCGCCGACCACACGGTGGCCGCCGAGGAGACCGATCCCGAGTCCTCACTGAACCTGTACCGGACGGCTCTGCGGCTGCGCCGCGACCTACAGACCGCCGAGACGCTGGAGTGGCACGACAGCGGGCCGCAGGTCGTCCACTTCGCCCGCCCGAACGGCTGGCACAGCCTGACCAACTTCGGCTCGACGAGCGTCCCGCTGCCCGATGGCGAGGTCCTGCTGGCCAGCGCACCGCTCGCCGACGGCCAGGTCCCCGGCGACACGACAGTCTGGTTCCGGCCGGCTGAGCCAGTCGAACAGCTCTGACCACCGTGATCGCGACCGTCGGCGGCTCAGCATCGGAACCGGCAGTTCGCCTGGCCCAGCTGTGGGTCGGCGCTCTTGACGCGCTGGACCCGCACCGCGACGATCCGGCGTGGTATGCGGATGTGCTGCGGCTCGCCCAGCAGTTGCGTGAGGAGATCAGCGGGGACGAGTCGCTGTTCGACGCACTGGTCGCCAACGCCGTCGTCCTCCAGCAGTTCTTGCTGGAGGTGGCCAGCAGACCGGGCGGGCGCTACGACCGATCGGCCATCGTGTCTCAAGCCGGACGCCTACTGGTGCCCGAGGCGCCCGCCGACGATCCTGTCAACGGGAGCCTCGGCTCAGGTCGCGAATAGCACGCTCAGCGCCGCAGCCAGACTGCTTCGTCCACGCCCAACACCCCGGCAGAGGCATCGCCGGAGGCCACCAGCACCTCGGCGCCCTCCGGCAGCGAGTAGGGCTCCGGCCCGAAGTTCACCACGCAGCGGAACCCCGGCTCGCGATCGAAGGCCAAGACCCCTTCCTGGGTGCCCTCGACCCAGCTGAGCCCGCCGTCGCCGAGCGCCGGGTCGGACCGCCGCTCGGCCAGCACCGTGCGGTAGAGCGACAGGTGGCTGTCGGGATCGCCGCTCTGGGCCTCGACGGTCCGACCCGCCCAATGCGCCGGCTGCGGCAACCACGGCGGGCTCTCGACCGTCCCGAAGCCGTACGGCGCCTCCACCCCCGACCACGGCAGCGGTACGCGGCAGCCGTCCCGGCCCCTGACCTTGTGTCCGGAGCGCTCCCAGGTCGGGTCCTGCAGCGACTCCTCGGGGAGGTCCTCGACCTCCTCCAGACCCAGCTCGTCGCCCTGATAGACGTACGCGCCGCCCGGCAGCGCCATCTCCAGCAGCACCGCCGCCCGGGCCCGCTTGCGACCCAGCGCCACATCCGTGGCACCGTCCGGCACCGAACCGATTCCGGCGAACGACTCCATGTCGATGCCGTCCGGAGTGAACCGGGCACCCGTGTGCGGCTTGCCGTAGCGGGTGACCACCCGGGTGGTGTCGTGGTTGGCCAGCACCCAGGTCGGCGGCGCCCCGACCGCGCTGGTCGAAGCCAGGGTCAGGTCGATCACATTGCGCTGGGACGTCGCGTCCCACTCGCACATCAGCGCGTCGAAGTTGAACGTGGTGTGCAACTCGTCGGGCCGGATGTACTTGGCCAGTTCCGCGGCCGGAGTCACCCACGCCTCGGAGACGAACACCCGTTCCCCGAGGTCGGAGTCGGCGTAGGAGTCGGCGACCGTACGCCAGCGGCGCAGGATGTCGTGCACATGCGGCTGGTTCATGTACGGGCTGTCGCTCAGGATGTTGGCCGGCCGGCCGGTCTCCGGATCGAGTTCCACGTCCGGCAAGCCGGGCGCCTTGGCCATCGAGTTGGCGACGTCGATCCGGAAGCCGTCGATCCCCCGGTCGAACCAGAACCGCAGGATGTCGTCGAACTCGTCGGCGACGGCCGGGTTCTCCCAGTTCCAGTCGGGCTGCTTGACGTCGAACAGGTGCAGATACCACTGACCCGGGGTGCCGTCGGCGTTCGTCGTCCGCTCCCAGGCACCGCCGCCGAACATGGCGGGCCAGTTGTTCGGCGGCTCGTCGCCGTTGTCGCCCTTCCCGTCCCGGAAGAGATACAGCTCGCGGGCCGATGATCCGGGTTCGTCGGCCAAAGCCTGCTGGAACCAGGGGTGCTCGTCGCTGCTGTGATTGGGCACCAGGTCGATCAGGACTCGCAGCCCTCGCGCGTGGGCCTGCTCGACGAAGGCGTCCGCATCCGCCAGGGAGCCGAAGGCCGGCAGCAGGTCCCGGTAGTCGCTCACGTCATAGCCGCCGTCGGCCAGCGGTGAGGCGTACCAGGGGCTGATCCAGACGGCGTCCACGCCGAGTTCGGCGAGGTAGTCGAGCTTGTCGATCATGCCCCGGACATCGCCGGTGCCATCACCATTGGCGTCGGCGAAGGAGCGTGGATAGATCTGGTAGACGACGGCGCTGCGCCACCAGTGGGGATCATCGGTGAATGGCATCCCCATAACCTAATGCCGTGCACGACACTGATGAGATGACCGCTCCACGCGTGGTTCTGGCGTCCGCGTCGCCCGCCCGACTCAGTACCCTGCAACGGGCCGGGATCATGCCGCAGGTCGAGGTCTCCGGCATCGACGAGGACGCCCTTCGGGCCGACTCCGTCCAGGAGTTGGTGTCAGCGCTGGCCAGGGCCAAGGCCGAGGCAGTGGCTGCGCGGCGGGTTGGTGCTGGCGGAGACGGTGAGAGCGGCGACGAGGTGATCATCGGCTGTGACTCGCTGCTCGAGTTGGACGGTCTGGCGCTCGGCAAGCCCGCGGACGCCACCGATGCGGTCCGCCGGTGGCGGCTGATGCGCGGCCGCAGCGGCGTACTGCACACCGGGCACCATGTGATCCGGCTGCCGGGTGGCGCCGCCCGCACCGCCACCGCCTCGACCACCGTCTACTTCGCCGATCTCGACAATGCCGAGATCGACGCGTACGTCGCCACCGGCGAGCCGCTCGTCGTCGCCGGGGCGTTCACCATCGACGGTCTCGGCGGGCCGTACATCACCCGGATCGAAGGCGACCCGCACAACGTGGTCGGCATCAGTCTGCCGCTGGTACGCCTGCTGCTCGCCGATCTCGGGGTGAGCTGGGCTTCCCTACGTGCGCCGGCGTAACAGCGGCCGGTCAGCGCGGCCGGAGCACGACCGCCGAGTTGCCGCCGGTGCCGGTGAAACCACCGCTCCACCCGTGACCGGAGAAGGTCATCGCCTCTCCCGCGGCCGCCCGGGCATCGATGGCGAAGCCTTCCCCCGGCAGCGTGGCACGTAGATAGTTCTCGACCACTTCCGGGCTCGGACTGGACAGCACAAGCGTGACCACATTGGGCTGATCGACCCAGGTGGAGAGCTGCACGTTGCCGGGGAGCGAGAAGTTGTCCACGGGACCATTGGTGAAACCGAGCTGACGAAGTGTCGGTCCGGCGAGTGTGGGAGTCGGAGCCGGAGTCGGTCGCGTAGGTGACGTGCTGACCGATGGTGAGGCTGTCGCGGACGGCAAGGCTGTCGCGGACGGCGACGGAAGGCGCACATCAGGCTCCGCGCCGCACCCGGCCAGCACCAGGCCGGCGATCGCAGCTCCCAGCACGATGCGGCCCCTAACCACCATGCCCGCAATCTAGTCGGTGCTGTCGTCACTCGCTGTGACGCTGCGCTCCCAGGACTCCGTCTTCGCTCCTCGTTCGCAAGACGAAAAGCATGTCTTGCTCTCTCGTCGTTCCAGACGGAGCCCTCGCTCCGCCTCACGGCCGCTCGCGACGGGGGTGAGCCGGTGTACAGCTACCGTCGTGAGATGGACCGCGGACTCTCTCGGCGCTCGATGCTCGGCCTGCTGGCAGGTCTGTCCGTGACCGGTCTCGCGCTGCCCGGTCTAGCCGGCTGCGGTTCCGGCAACGACCCGGTCGAGCCTCTGCCCGCCGAGGAGCTCGTCTTCGGTGCCTCCTTCGCCTCGCCGTGGTTCTCGTCGTTGGATTGGGCGCTGCAGACGCCGTACCTGGTGCTCTACGGCAGCGGTCGCATCGTCCGCCAGGAACGGAGTAATCGCCTTGGGCCCGAAACGTACACGACGGCCCAAATCGATCCGCTTGTGGTTGCCCGATTGGTGGCGGATGCCGAGCAATCAGGTCTGTTGACCAGGGACTACGGCACGATCCCGGTCACCGATCTCGGCGGCACCCGAGTTTGGTTGCACGGCGCGGCCGGTCAACAGGAGGTCTCCGTCTACGGCATGGAGGAGGACTTCGACAAGTACGCGGGTGTGCTGGACCGCCGGTATCGCAAGCAACTCCGCGCCCTGATCTCCGATGCGCAGGCACTCGTCGGCGACAGCGGTACGCCCTATGTCCCCGAGCGCGTCGTGGTCCTCGAACAGCGCACCAAGGACGCCGCCACCATCCGCTGGCCCGGTCCGGATCCGGACACCTTCCTGCACAAGCCGTCCACGCTGCTCCGCAGCTCGATCGCCTGCGGCGAACTGACCGGGAAGACCGCCGCCACCGTCTATGCCGCCGCTCGGGCCAATACCAAGCAGCTCTGGCTGGTCGGCAAACAATCAAGGGTCCTGGCAGTGAACCCACTCCCGGTCGAGATCGACTGCTGACCCAGTGACACGCAATCACCGTGGCCAGCCCAACGGGTTGGGTCCATAGCGCGCCAGGGTCCCCGCAGGAGGATTGAGTGGAGCTGGACGAGAGCGCCGACAGTTCGGGCAGCCGGTCGTTCGAGGCACCTGCCGCAGACTTCAAGCTCGCGGCCGAAGTCCAGCGCATCAGTCTCGCCGGGGCATTCGATCCGATGCTCGCCGTCGCGACGAGCGACGTACAGCCACTGCCCCACCAGATCCAGGCGGTCTATCGCGAGTTGCTGCCGCGTACGCCGTTGCGGTTTCTGCTGGCCGACGACCCGGGCGCCGGCAAGACGATCATGGCCGGCCTCTATATCAAGGAACTCGTCCTACGCGATGACGTGCGTTCCTGTCTGGTCGTCGCCCCGGGTGGGCTGGTCGAGCAGTGGCAGGACGAGTTGCGCGAGTCACTACCCACACTCCATTGATCGAACCTTTTTGCGAAACTGCTTGCCATCGAACGTCTATTCGTATAGAATGAAGGCATGATCCCGGACCCCACCCCAGAGCCCACGGCATCGCCGCTGCTGGCCGCGGTGGATGGGGTCAGGACCGGGGTGCAGCACCTGATCAAACTCGTCGAGGACGGCTCGTTGCATGATCTCGGCGCGCTGGGGCTGGTCGGGTTCTTCCAGGAGTTGGAGCAGGTCCGCAATCAACTGCCGGTGGTGGACCGTGCCGCCATCCAGCACGGCATCGAGCAAGGTGTGCCGGGGTTGTTGTGTGAGCGGAGCATGACTCGGGTGCTGGTGAGCGGGCTACGGCTTTCCGCCGCCGAAGCCGGGCGTCGGGTCCGGGCCGCCGAACATCTCGCCGACCGTCACTCGGTGACCGGGGAACTGTTGGAGCCGTATCGACCGTATCTGGCTCAAGCGCAGCGGGACGGGGCGATCACCCCGGAGCAGGTGAACGTGATCGATAGCGCGCTTCGCGGCGTGGATGGTCGTGGGTTCGACCCGGCCGACATCGAGGCCGGGGAGAAGATCCTCACCGAGGCCGCACACAGTGTCGGGCC
>JASGEZ010000106.1:0-21754 GCA_047605905.1 Microlunatus sp. | reverse complement strand
GGCACAGCCGGGCTTGCCGGGGTCGTCTTCTCACTCATAGGGACACTCCTTGCTGGTAGATACTCAACCAGCCCGAGTGAGGGTAATTAAAACCCGCCTATGGTCGATGAACTCAGACGCAGAGGGACGATCGCGCTCCACAACTGACCGAACAGCCGTTGTCGTGGTGTTCTGGCCGGGGACTCGTCCGCGCGCCAGCTGTGGTCGACCAGTTCGGCAGGCTCGGCTGCCACCGAGTAGACCTGCGGGCCGGTACCGAACTCGAATGCCAGCTCCGGGGGCAGCGGACCGCTCTCCAGGACGGCTCGCTGGAGCGCGTCCCACCAGAACTCCCGCCGCCTGCCGATCGCGTCTGCGACGACGAACAGCGTGGCCGGGATCTCGTAGTGCTCCAGGATCGGTAAGGCCGCTTCGAGGTTGTCGACATACCCGTCGTCGAACGTCACAGCCAGCTGAGCGCCGTCGCGGGTGTACGCGTCCGGACCGGCGAAGGCGGCGAGATCCACCACCGCTCGGGCCTCGGCCAGCACTGCCAGCTGTTCGGCGAAGTCGGCGGGTGCCACGGTGATGGCCCAGGGGTCGCAGGGTTCGGAGCAGATCCGGTGATACATCAAGATGCCGCCCCGGCGCAGGCGCCGGCGGACGCGTCGCCGAACGGGTCGATAGAGCCGGTCGCGGGCGACCCGGGACACCCTAGTGCTCACCGGCGGAAGCCTTGGTGAGCGGCACTGGTCTCGTACGGTTGGGAACTGTCCTTGCTGGCCACAATGGTGACGACGAGTGGATACTCCGGGTCGGCGACAGCGAGTTCCTTCGGCCGCAGGTCACGTTCGGCCAGACCGTGCAGAAAGGCAGTGGTCGACAACACGTTCCCGAAGGCTCCGACATCGACGGATTCGGCCGGGAACTGAGCACTGAACAACCGCCGTGCCGCGAGCGGGGTCAGCGACCAGTACCAGGTCTTGTTCCAGTCTGCGTCGGCGACCTGGCTGATGCCGGGCACGGTACAGAGCAGGACTCCGCCGGGTTTGAGGACTCGCTGGATGGTCCGGACCGCGGCGCTCATGTCGAAGATCATGTGCAGGGTCTGGGTCAAGATGATGCAGTCGTAGCTGTCGCTCGGCACCTGGGGTGCGTCGGTGAGGTCGGCGACATAGGTCGCGTCCTCGACCGGGTCGATGTGCAGCATGTCGGAACGGCGGACACCCCGACCGAACCTCTCGGTGTAGACCCGCTCGCCGATCTCCAGTACCTCACCGGTGATCAGCGAGCCATGGGCGGCCAGGAAGCTCTCGATGTAGTAGCGGTCGATCGGCCGGCCTCGGTCCCAGCCATAGTGACGGCCGATCGGCTCGGTGCGGCGCAGGCTGCCGAAGCGGACCCAGCCGACCGGTGGCTTGCGAAGTCTCTTCGCCACCCGGCGCGGCAGCGTGGAAATGGTCTCGGCGACGGTCATCGGTGGGTGTCGATCATGGCGGGTCAGGGCGTCCCGGTCGTGGTTGACATCGAGGTCAGTACGTCGTTGATCAGGGCGGCCGTCTGCTGCACGTACGGAGGCTTCAGCACTCCGAGGTGGTCGCAGGGCAGCGTCATGGTGCGGCGGTCGGGCAGGATCTGATCCCACCAGTGCGGCTGGTCGGTGTTCTCCTGGATGGTGATCACGACCCCGGGGCCGGTGAACGGCACCGGGCGGTAGCTCTTGCTGACCCGCGCCGCCAGTTCGTAGTGCACCTGCTTGTGCACGCCGATGGGATAGCGATGCCCGAGCGCCACCCGCGCCACCTGCGCGCGGGAACGCCACAGCCCGGCCGGCTTCTTGGACGGTGCGGGCGTCCGCGCCGGACCGACGGAGCGACCTGGCCGAGCCGACGGCGGGACAGCCTTGGCCGGCAGCACACTGTCGAGTGCCGCGACCAGGACCACCGTCCGACCCTGCTCGGTCAGCCGGGTGCCCACCTCGGTGGCCAGCAGACCGCCGAGGGAGTGCCCGACCAGGGCAAGGGGACCGTCCGGGGCGGTCTCGGTGATCAGAGCCAGAATCCGGCGGACCATCGCCGCGACGCTGAGCTCGGGGCGACCACCACCTTCGAGTCCGCGAGCCTGGATCGCGTAGACCGGTCCCGTGACGTCGAGGAGTCCGGCGAGATGAGCGAAGAGACTCCCATGCCCACCGGCACCGGCCAGGCAGAAGACGGTGGGATCGCGGGGGGCCGGGTCGTCATCGGCGGGGCGGAGGAGACTCAGCCCGGTGTCGGACACCGGTGAGCGACCCCGTACCCGGTCCTCGATCAAGCGGGCGAAGGCCGCCACCGAGGCATGCTCGGTCAGATCGCTGGTCAGCAGGTCGACTCCGAACAGTTCCTCGGCCGTGGCCAGCATCTGCTCGACGATCAGCGAGTCGGCCCCCAGCTCGACCAGCGTCTGCTCCCGACCCACGGTCGGGATGCCGGCCAGCCGCGCCCACAGCGCCGCGAGCTGCCGCTCGGTCGAGCCTTGCGGGGCCTCCAGGTCGGCGCCGGTGCGGACGGTCGGTGCCGGGAGGGCGTCGCGGTCGATCTTGCCGCGTTCGTTGCGCGGCAGCTCGGCGACCAGGGTGATCGTCTGCGGCTGCATCCAGTCCGGCAGCCGATCGCGTAACGCCCCCCGCAGCCCGGCCGTCGACAGGGTCGGCCGGTTGGGGTCGAGCGAGACGTACGCGGCCAGTCTCATCTCCGGTGGGGCATAGCCCGCACCGGCGGGTTCGGCACGAGGCGCGCTGATGACCACCACCGCAGCATCGGCGACGCCGTCGACCGAGCGCAATGCGGCCTCGACCTCCGACGGTTCCACCAGATAGCCGCGGATCTTCACCGCCGCATCATCGCGGCCGAGCAGCTGCAGCACCCCGTCGGTCAGTTGGGCCCGGTCGCCCATGCTGAACGCGCGGTAGCCGTCCGGCCCGGCGGTGATCTTGCTCGCGGTCAGCTCCGGATCGGCCAGATAGCCACTGAACAGATAGCGCGACTCCACCGCCAGCCCGCCGGGCTCGCCCTCGTCCGCGGCGGAACCGTCGGCTCGACGGATGCGGACGAGCTTGTTCGCCGCCGGCACACCGGCCGGCAGCGGGCCGCTCGGCACCTGGTCGTCGGGACCGATCCGGAAGAAGGCGAGATGCCCGGTCTCCGAGGAGCCCGACCAGTTCACGAACACGGTGTCCGGGCCGGTGTGCTGGCGCAGCGACTCGACGTCGCCGCCGAAGGCCTGTTCACCACAGGTGGTGACCAGCCGGAAGCCGCTGAGTGCCAGGTCCCGGCGGAGACTGCCGGGCACGCTCCCGGCCGGCGGCAGGTCGGCCAGCAGTGAGCGCAGCAGCGCCGGGGTGCAGTGCAGTGTGGTGGCCCGTTCGATGGTCAGCCACTCGATCATGCCGCGCAGCCCCAGCTGGCGCGGGTCGTAGTAGCTGAGTGCGGCACCGTTCAGCAACGCCATGAACAGCACGTCGAGGCCGGCGCCGTAGCTGACCGGCAGCACCTGGGCGACGCGATCGCTCGGGGTCAGGTCGAAGGCCAGGCGGGCCTCGGTGATCTGGTTGAGCCAGAACGCGTGCGAATGCACGACGGCCTTGGGCTTGCCGGTCGAGCCGGAGGTGAAGACGATCACCGCCGGATCGTCGGCGGCCACGTCCGGACGGGGCGGTACCTGGGCGGGGTCCGGCGGCTCGGCTGCCTGCAGGTCCGCCGGTGCGACGACCACCGCATCCGCGGTGCCGATCACCAGCTCACGCCGGCTGTCGGGGACCAGCGGATCGAGCACGACCAGCGGATGGCCGGAGTCGATCACGGCCAGGATCGCGACGATCGAGTCCAGGTCGGCCGATACCGGCATGGCGACCGGACGGCGGAGCAGGTCGGTGCTCTGCCAGTCGCCGGCCGCAGTCACCCGGGCTCGTACCAGCGAGCTCCAGGACTCGACCAGGTCGAGCAACTGCGGTGCGTCGAGATGGCGGCCGGGCGAGCTGAGCACCGGCCCGGCGTCGGGCGACCGCTCCGCCAGCAGTTGGCGGAGCCGGTCGCCCGCGTTGCCGAATGGGGGCTCGGCAGCCGCCGCAATTGGGGGGCGCGGCGGGTCAGTGGTGAGGAGCGCTTCCGTGCTGTGCATCACGGCACTCAACGCTCATCACAGAATTCGGTGATCGGCAGACCCACATGGCGGGAGGCCGATGGGGCATAGCCGGTCAGCCGGTCGCCCTTGGTCAACTCGGTCACGTTGTTGACCGAGCCGCCCGGCCCGAGCAGGCGGACATGCCAGTCGTCCTGGGCGATCAGATTGATCAACCGTCCGTCCGGAGTGAAGGCGTTGATGCTGATCAGCGGCCGGCGCTCGATCTTCACCCGGCCGATCCGCACCTCGCGGACCGAGCCGTCGGAGCGGACGGCCAGCACCGGCATGCCGGCCCGCAACTCGCTGACGTACCGGGTCCGGTTGTCCGGGCCGAGCACATAGGAATGCACCGCGGCGGCGTTCCAGCGGAACGGCCGGGTGGGCATGTAGGGCAGCGGGTGGGTCTCGCTGCAGGACAGGAACAGTCCGGTGGAGAACGAGCCGACCAGCACGCCCTCGTCCGGCTCGAGCAGGGAGCAGGTGTCGATGCAGGCCCGCTCACCGATGCCGATGTGCTCGATGCTGTCCACGACCAGCTCGATCAGTTCGAGGTGGTCGGCGGCGCCGTCGATCAGACCCTGCAGGGTCGCGATGTCGGAGGCCGAGCGGGGCTTGAGCAGCACCCCGTCCGAGCCGTGTTCCAGGACGAGGGCGACGATGCCGGCGTCTTCGATGTCGTTGACGACCGTGACCGTACGACCGTTGCTGTTCTCCGCAGCCGCGATGACGATCTCCAGCGGGATCTTGGTCGGATCGGTGAAGGTCAGCAGCGTCCAGCCGACCTCGCGGACGACCTGACAGGCGACGGTCAGGCTGGGCGCGTCGGACACCACGACATGGACGCCGCTCTCGGCGTCCTCGGCACCGCCCGGCGTCCCTTCGCCGATGACCACGTCCGCGACGCCCGGTTCCACCTGCTCTGCGGCTCCGTCGACCACGAGGATCCGGCGAACGGTAGGAGGCAGGTCGGCGAGCGTGGCCGGATCGTCGCTGACGATGCCGTCCACCCGGTGATGAAGAGCGGCCTGGACGTAGGCGTTCCGCTCGCCGTCGGCCACCCCGCGGACATCGATCCAGGCGAAGTGTCCGGACCGGGAACGTTGGGTGGGAAGCGACTCAGACGTCCGGTGCTGAGGACCAGCCGGGAGCGGTACGACGGTGTCGGTGACGATCATGCTGTCCACTGCGGACGCCCGCTTTCGATGTTGCTCAGAGCCCGGCCTTCGGCGGAGACTGCGACGAGATGGGTCGGCGGCTGATGGACCAGGCGCGCGATGCTGCGCGCCACGGCTCGCGGCGAAGCAGCCGCGAAGACGGTCCGGCCGAAGGTGAGACCGGCGACACCACTGTCGAGGACGGTCGAGGTGAACGTGGCGACATCGGCCAGCGAGCCCTTGGGCTCGCCGCCTGCCACATACACCGGGAGCGGGCTGTTGGCGACGACTTCGCGCATCGCGGCGACCGAACCGGCCCAGGGGAGCTTGACGAGGTCGGCACCGAGATCGGTGGCCACGGCAGCCAGGTGGCTGAGTGCCGCGATGCTGGCGTCCTGACCGGCGAACGCACCGCCCGGCTCGAACGCGGCGCCGCGGGCATACATCATGGCGAGCAGCGGCATCCCGAAGCCGTCGCATTCGGCGGCCACGTGGGCGAGGTCGGCCAGCTGCCGGGATTCGGTCAGCGACCCGATGTTGATGTGCACGCTGACCGCGTCGGCACCGATCCGCAGCGCCTCGGCGACCTCACCGACCAGCACCTTGGCGGTGGTGTCCGGGCCGAAGTCCGTGCTCGCCGACAGGTGCACGATCAGGGCCAGCTCGGTGAAGCGACGAGGAGCCACGGTGCGCACCCGGCCCTTGTGCAGAACGACGGCATTCACGCCCGAGCCGCCGAGATCGCCGACAACCGAGTCGGTGTGACCGGCCGGACCGAGCGGGCCCATCGCCACCGAATGGTCCATCGGCACGATGAACGAGCGGCCGCTGGTGGCATTGAAGAGCCGATTGAGTCGGATCTGCTTGCCCAGACTCGATGCTTCCCTGGTCGTCACTCTTGTCCCCCCGAAGATTCTAGGTAAGGCTATCCTCAGAAAGGTCAGACTATTGCGTCAAGTCGACGAGATGCCAATCACAGTCACGGATCGAGATGGGGGACTGGCGATGGAAGATCGCTACTTGCGCCGGATCGGTCTGTCCGGCCCGGCCGAGGACTGGGGGCCGGAGCCTGCGGAGTCAGCCGGCGATCGGCTGACTGCTCTGGTGGCCGCTCACCAAGCGTCGGTTCCGTTCGAGAATCTGTCCCTGCACGACGGTGAGCCGGCCTTTGTCGATCCTGCCGTGACCGTAGCCAAGGTCGTCACGCGACACCGCGGCGGGATCTGCTACGAACTCAACTCCGCCCTCGGTTGGCTGCTGCAACGCCTGGGCTGGCGGGTGGCCTGGCATGCGGGCCGGGTGCGAGGTGCCGACGGCAGGTACGGGTTGCCGCTGGGCCATCTGGCCCTCATCGTCTCGACACCGTTCCACTCGACAACGGGCGGAGATCGTTGGCTGGTGGATGTCGGGTTCGGTGGCGACGCCGTGTGTGGGCCGGTGGAGCGGCTGGTGACCGGGCTGGACGGTCCGGAGGCCGAGGCGGTCGTCCGGGACCTGGACGGCGTACGGGTCGGCTATCTGCTGGAGACCCGATCACGGCCACTCGGCGACTTCGCGGGCATGGCCTGGTGGCATTCGACGTCGCCGGCCGCCCGGTTCACCGGATCGTTGGTGTGCACGGTGACCCGGGGCGGGCAGCGGATCACCCTGGCCGGACGCCGGTTCAAGATCACCGACCCCGGACCCGGTGCCGGTGAGCGCCGAACCAGCAGTGAGCGATGGATCGCCGATGCCGCCGAACTGCTGGACGTCTATCGCGAGGTGTTCGGCATCGAACTCGACGCCGAGCCCGTCCAGCGCCAGTCGGCGGCGAACGGCAGCCCGAGATAGAGCTCACCGTGAGCGCTCTGCTCATTAGTGGAGGTCAGCAGGGCGGTCATCCGGGCTCGACGCAACTGCCACTCGAACGGATCGTCGGCCAGTCGGTGCAGCATCGTGGTCATCGCGGTCGAGAACGCCACTGCCTGCCAGACACGGGACCACGCGGTCGCGGTGTAACTCTCGTACGGTTCGGGGACGCCGGCCAGCAGTGCGGTGATCGCCCGGGCCAGCACGACGACATCGGCCACCGCGAGATTGAGGCCCTTCGCACCCGTCGGCGGCACGGTGTGCGCCGCGTCGCCGGCCAGGGCGAGCCGACCCTGCTGGAAGCGTTCCAGCACCGTTGCCCGCAGCGGCACCAGGGTGCGCTCGATGATCTCGCCGGTCTCCAGCGGCGGATGATCGATGCTCTCGCTGCGCCGGCTCAGCTCGGCCCAGATCCGTTCGTCCGGCCAGTCGGCGAGATCGGCGTCGTCGGGCACCTGCAGATACTGCCGACTCAGCCGCGGACCGCGCATGCTGTGCAGCGACATCCCGTCGGGGTGTACGCAGTACATCCCTTCCGGCGTCGGTGGCGTGCTGTGGGCGAGGATCCCCAGCCAGGCCGCCGGATAGCGGCGCTCGAGCACCGTGATCGGTCGCTCGACGCACTCGGCGGCCTGTCGAACGGCGGGCCGGGAGACTCCGTGGGCGCCGTCGCAGCCGGCGATCACCGCACAGTGCAGGGTCTGGCGGGTTCCGTCGTGGGTGAAGGTGACGCTCGGCCGTTGCTGTGGGTCGTCGAAGCCGGCGAGTTCGACGTGGGCGACCTCGAAGAGCAGCGGCCGGTTCGCCGCCAGGTGGTCGGCGATCAGATCCTTGACCAACTCTGCCTGCCCGTAGACACAGCTGTTGCGCCCCAGCAATGCATGGAAGTCGAGGTGGTGGGTGCGCCGATCCAGCCGGACGTAGAACCCGCGATGGAACTCCGCCTCCCGATCCAACCGCCAACTGGCACCGATCTCCCGCAGCAGGTCGACGGTCGGCTGCTCCAGGATCCCGGCCCGGACGCGAGCCTCGACGTGAGCGCGGGACTGGCGCTCCAGCACCACCGAGGAGACGCCCTGCAACTCCAGCAGCCGAGCGAGGATCAGTCCGGCGGGGCCGGCCCCGATGATCGCGACCTGTGTCTCGTCGACCGGGAAACCGGCGGAGGAATCAGCCACGTCGTCAGACTAAGGTTCGGCTTACCTAAAGTTGGCTTGTGACTACTGTGGTAAGACGTACCCCGCCGAAGCTGCCACGGCCCTATCCGGCCCCGCTGGTCAGTTCCACAGTGATCGAAGAGCTGCGCGAGCAGTTGGCGGTTGTGGTGCCGGAGAAGCACGGCGCGGTGGTCGAGCAGTTCTGGTTGCGACACCAGCGACGCCCGGTGATCACCAAGAGTTCCGGGGCGGCGCTGACCGTCACGTTCCTGTGGCGCGACGCGGACGCCGAGGAAGTGCTGCTGTTCATCAATCGGATGATCGACGAGTGGGCGCTGGGCGACAGCTCGATGCGGCGGGTCGAGGGCACCGACGTCTGGTGGCTGGCGTATCGGATGGACCCGGACTGGCGGGCCTCGTACGCCTTCTTGCCCAGGCGGCGCGACGAGCCGACGCTGTGGGCCGCCGGAGACCCGGTGCGGCTCCGCCAGGCCCTCGGTCAAGGGCGCCCCGACCCCGGAAACCCGGTCAGCTGCCGCAACCGCGCCGGGGTCAGGCAATCGGTGGTCGAACTGCCGGGGGCGCGGTCCCAGGGCTGGCTGGCTCCCCGGGAGCCGGCGGCACCGGCATCGGACTCCGTGGCAGTGCTGACCGGGCCGGAGGATCGCCGGTTGTGGGTGTATCTACCGACCGAGTTCGTCGGTGCCGGGCTGCCGGCGGACACCCCGGTGATCCTGGCCTTCGACGGCGACGTCTGGAACGGCCGGCCGGGGGAGAGCACCCAGGATCTGCCCACCACGCTGCAGAATCTGACCGCCGACGGACTCCGGCCGCCGACGCTGGCCATCATGATCGACTCCGGTAGCCGGGACCAGCGCTGGCGCGATCTCGACCCGTCGACCGGCATCGGCGGCTATCTGGCCGACGTGCTGCTGCCCTGGGTACGCGAGCGGTTCGGGGTGCGGGCCGCGCGCCGGGACGTGATCGTGATTGGCCAGAGTCTTGGTGGTCTGGTGGCGCTCAGCGCTGGGATCACGTACCCCGAGGCGATCGGCAAGGTGGTGGCGCAGTCGGCCTCGCTGTGGCAGGACGATCTGCGTGGCGCACTCGGTGATCGGACGCTGGCCGGCTCACAGTTCTGTATGCAGTTCGGCCGGCAGGAGTGGAGTCTGCGCCGGCCCAATCTGGTGCTGGCGCGGCAACTGCGGGCGTCCGGCGCGAAGGTCTCGGTGCAGGTCCACAACGGCGGACACGACTATGCGTGGTGGCGAGGTGCGGTGGCCGACGGATTGATGAGCATCTGACAGCTCCCGCTGGAGAACATCGTTCATCGATCAGCACCTGTTCTACTGCATCACCGCCGTCGGTCACACCAGACTCATCGCCAAAGCGCAGAACATCGAGTCGGCCCAGCTGAACCACGGTCGGGTGAACCGGGTCGCGTCGTCGACGTGGAAGCCCTCGTGCACATGCCCGGTGCCCGCCGTGGTGGACTCGATCAGTCGCAGCAACTCGAGCCTGCGGTCGGGTGACTCCGCGGTGAGTCCCTCGACCGCCAGGGCGATCGGCCAGACATAGCGGTCCGGGGTGTGCGGGCTGCCGATACCGGAGGCAACCGAACCGCGGTGGTAGTACGGGTTGTCGGCCGAGAGGGCGAACGCCCGGGTCCGCCGATAGACCGGATCGTCGATGCCTATCCCGGCGACCAACGGCAGTGACAGCAGACTCGGCATGTTGGCGTCGTCCATCAGCAGGTGATGGCCCAGCCCGTCGACCTCGTACGCCCAGATCTCGCCGTGTCTGGGGTGATCCACCACGCCGTGTCGAGCCACTGCTGTCTCGAGCTGATCGGCCAGTGCGCGCGCATCGTCGACCAGAGTCCCGGCGTCGGCCGAGGTGGCCGGCACCAAGTCGGCCAGCAGTCGCAGGCAGTGCACGGCCATCAGATTGCCGGGCACGTGATAGCCGTACGTGCATGCGTCGTCGCTGGGCCGAAACCCTGCCCAGGTCATCCCGGTCGGTCCGACCGGCGTGCCTCGTCCGTCGCGGGTGAGAGTGTCGATCGGCACGGTGTCGGGTCGGACGAACCGGTAGTCCGAACGCTCCTCGTGCG
The DNA here is from genome assembly GCA_047605905.1 of Microlunatus sp. Classification (GTDB taxonomy): domain Bacteria; phylum Actinomycetota; class Actinomycetes; order Propionibacteriales; family Propionibacteriaceae; genus Microlunatus. The sequence goes on along the minus strand of JASGEZ010000106.1, from coordinate 11,342 downwards.
CGGTCTCGGTCTCCAGGGTGATCACCGCGGCGCGTGCCGCGGCGACGAAGGTCTCGTCGAGATGATCGCTGCGCCCGGTCGCCGTCCACACCTGGTGGGCCAGCAGGAACGGGAAGCAGAGCGAGTCGATCTCGTACTTGCGTTCCCACAGCCAGGGGTCGTCGGCCAGGTCCCGCGGCTCGTGGCAGCGGCCGTTGGCCTCGAGGTTGAAGGCGTTCGCGTACGGGTCGTGACGCAGATAGGACAGCTGACGACGCACGATCCCGATCAGCAGGTCGGCCAGCGGCCCGTCGGGGAAGTCCTGGGCGATCGGTAGGTACGGCAGCAGCTGAGTGGCCGAGTCCCGCAGCCACATCGCCGGGATGTCGCCGGTGATCACGAACACAGTGCCGTCGGCGAGCACGTGCAGGGTCCGGTCCAGCGTCCGGGTCATGGCGTCGGCGAACAGCTGTGCGACCGGCTCACCGGCCGCGGCTGCGACTCGGTCTCGCCACCCCCGGAGAACGTCCGGTGGGAGTAGTAAATCGGGATCAGGGCGGGTCGCGGTCACGCGGTCGATCGTGCCAGTACGACGGCATCGTGCGCACCATTGACGCCCGTCCACCGGGGCCCTACGTTCCCCTCATGAGCACAGAGACCGCTCCCGCGACGGGCGGCAAGGGACTGGCTGTCGGCACCCTCGGCTTGGCCGGTTCGGTGGTGATCGGCCTCGCCTCGACAGCCCCGGTCTATTCACTGGTCGCAACCCTCGGCTGGGTCGTGATGGCGGTGGGTGCCCAGGCGCCGATCGCGTTCATCATCGCGTTCATCCCGATGCTGTTCATCGCCGCGGCGTACCAGGAGCTCAATCGCGAGATCCCGGACTGCGGCACCACGTTCACCTGGGCCACCAAGGCGTTCGGGCCGAGGATCGGCTGGATGGGCGGCTGGGGTGTCGCGGTCGCGGGCATGGTGGTGCTGGCCAACCTGGCCGAGATCGGCGGCAAGTATCTGTGGCTGATGCTCGGCCAGGAAGAACTGGCGGACAGCACGGTCGTGGTCACCGCGACCGGCGTCGTCTTCATCGCCTTGATGTGCTGGATCAGCTATCGCGGACTGGAGATCGGCGAGAAGCTGCAGGTGGTGCTGCTCGGTGTGCAGTACCTGGCGCTGGTCTTGTTCGTGGTCTACGTGATCTACCGGATCGCCACCGGCCAGGCGCCGGCCGAGGAGCGCTTCTCCTGGGAGTGGTTCAACCCGTTCGCGTTCACCGACTACTCCGGCTTCATCGAGGCGGTCCTGCTGGCGCTGTTCATCTACTGGGGTTGGGACACCTGCCTGGCCCTGAACGAGGAGACCAAGGACCCCAAGCACATACCGGGCCGGGCGGCGATCATCTCGACGACGATCCTGCTGGTCACCTATGTCGGCGTGACCGTTGCCGCGATGGCGTACGCGGGGGTCGGCGAGGAAGGGATCGGGCTCGGCAACGAGGCCAATGCCGAGGACGTCTTCCTGGCCCTGAAGGACCTGGTGATGGGGCCGATGGCGATCGTTTTGGTGATCTCGGTGATGGTCTCGGCAGTCTCCTCGACCCAGACCACCATCCTGCCGACCGCCCGTGGCACGTTGTCGATGGCGACGTACAAAGCCCTGCCGAAGCGGTTCAAGAACGTGCACCCGCGGTTCAACACCCCGTCGTTCTCGACCCTGATGATGGGCGTGGTGGCCAGCGTCTACTACGTCGGCATGACGATGATCAGCAACAACATCCTGCAGGACTCGATCGCTTCGCTGGGGCTGGCCATCGCCTTCTACTACGGGATCACCGGCTTTGCCTGCGTCTGGTATTTCCGCAAGGACCTGACCTCCTCGCCGCGCAACCTGTTCCTGCGCGGAATCTTCCCGCTGCTCGGTGCGGTGATGCTCAGCTACGCCTTCATCCAGTCCGCCATCGACATGTGGGACGTCGAATACGGCAACTCCGAGTTGCTCGGGATCGGCGGGACCTTCGTGGTCGGCGTCGGATCGCTGCTGATCGGCGCAGTCTTGATGGTGGTCTGGTCGTTCTTCGCCGAGTCGAAGCCGTTCTTCTCCGGTGCGAGCCTCAACCGGGATACGCCTGTCCTGGTGCCGGACGAGCCGGAGGCGTACGGCCGCAGCGTCGATGGTGGTCTGATGTGAGATGTAGTGCTTCGAGGTGAGGGGGAATCCGGCGTGAAGATCTTGATCATCGGTGCCGGAGGGGTCGGCTCGGCGGCCGTCTCCATCCTCGCCCGGCGTACCTTCTTCGACGGTGTCGTGGTCGCCGACTACGACCCGGCTCGGGCCGGGCGGGCGACGGCGCCGTACGACGACCGCTTCGTCGCCGCGGCCGGCGTGGATGCCTCCGATGCCGGCTCGGTGGCTGCGCTGATCCGCGAGTCCGGAGCCAGTCACGTGCTGAACGCCGTCGATCCCCGGTTCGTGATGCCGATCTTCGACGCCTGTTTCGAAACCGGAGTCACCTATCTGGACATGGCGATGAGTCTGTCCCACCCGCATCCGGAGCGACCGTACGAGCTGACCGGGGTGAAGCTGGGTGACGAGCAGTTCGCCCGGGCCGAGGCTTGGGAGGCGGCCGGGCTGCTGGCGCTGTGCGGTATCGGCATCGAGCCCGGGCTGGCCGATGTGTTCGCCCGCTATGCCGAGGACGAACTGTTCTCCGAGATCGAGGAGGCGGGGGTACGCGACGGGGCGAATCTGTCGGTCGCGGGCTATGACTTCGCGCCGTCGTTCTCGATCTGGACCACGATCGAGGAGTGCCTCAACCCGCCGGTCATCTATGAGGAGGGCCGAGGCTGGTTCACCACGGCACCGTTCTCGGAGCCGGAGGTCTTCGACTTCCCAGAGGGGATCGGACCGGTCGAATGTGTGAATGTCGAGCACGAGGAAGTGCTGCTGATTCCGCGCTGGACGAAGGCCAAGCGGGTGACCTTCAAGTACGGTCTCGGCGACGAGTTCATCGAAGTTCTCAAGACCCTGCACAAGCTCGGTTTGGATAGTACGGCGCCGGTTCGGGTGAAGGGAGTCGAGGTGTCGCCACGGGATGTGGTGGCGGCCTGTCTGCCCGATCCGGCGACCCTGGGCGATGCGATGACCGGCAAGACCTGCGCCGGATTGTGGGTCCGGGGGACCGGCAAGGACGGCGCGGCCCGATCGACGTACCTCTATCACGTCGTGGACAACGAATGGTCGATGCGCGAGTACGGTCACCAGGCCGTGGTCTGGCAGACCGCTGTCAACCCGTGCGTCGCACTGGAACTGCTCGCCGACGGCCGCTGGAGCGGCGCCGGCGTACTCGGTCCCGAAGCCTTCCCCCACCGCCCCTTCCTCGACCTGCTCATCGACTACGGATCACCCTGGGGGATGCAGGAGTTGACGGTCTGACGGGTATCGATCCGCACTGTCGGCGCCTTGGCCGGCAGGCGTCAGTCAGTCCCGGCGATCTGGCTGCGACGTTCGATCATGATCACGTCGCGCCACTGCCCGGCGAGCGGTCCGTGGGTCATTCGGCCCAGCCGACGCCGGACCCCGACGACGTGAAACCCGGCAGTCTGGTGCACGCGCAGGCTTGCGGTGTTCTCAGGAAAGATCCCTGACTGGATGGTCCAGATGCCCGTGGCTTCGGTCGAGGCGATCAGTGCCCGGAGCAGCAGCCGACCGACACCGTGGCCCTGTGCCGCTGGGGCCACATAGACCGAATGCTCGACAACCCCTGCGTACACGCGCCGATCCGAGACCCGGGAGGCGGCTGTCCAGCCCAGTACTCGGCCGGTCGAGGCTACTGCCACCACGCGGTGGTCGGGCAGCTTTGCGGCGTCGAATACCTCCCAGCTTGGCGGGGAGGCTTCGAAGGTTGCGTGCCCCGTCGCGATGCCGGCGGCGTAGATCTCCTCGACCTGCGGCCAATGTTCGATGGTCAGCGGAGCCAGCGATACGGTCGGCAGGGCGCGATCACTTCTGTCCAGATGATCACCCTCGGCACACTCGGCCGAGCCTAGTAGCTGGCTGGTCCATCGGTGGCCTGGATCATCATGAGAAGTAGTTTCCGGTTCGAAATCTTGCCGCGAGAGAACCAGAAACCATTTCTCCCGGGGCGCGACCATTTGAGCGGCGACTACCGGACGGATCGATTCAGTTGAACCGTCCGGTAGTCGCCTCTCACCCGCGTTTGGGTCGGTGATCCATCCGGAAGTCGCCACTCGATAACCGGAACCCCGCCGAATGGTGAGGTGCGGTCGCATCAACCGCCGTGAAGCAGCCGGTTCTCGCCTTTCGATGCGCGACCATGGATCGAGTGGCGAGTTGCGGCTGGATCGCGCTATCGGATGGTCGCCATTGTGCCGAGGCACCTGCGGAAAGTCATGGCAGGAGAGCCCAGAGATCCAACCACAACCGTGATGACACCCGACTTGTGGCTGGTGGCGGCGGATGTCGGAGAGCCGGTGTACCGTCCGGTCAGTGACGAGACGAGGGTGGCTGCTGTTCGGGACGTTGAGCCTGTTCTGGGGCATCCCGTACATGCTGATCCGGGTCGCGGTCTCCGAGTTCGATCCGGTCGTCGTCGCCTTCGAGCGGACCACGATCGGCGGGTTGGTGCTGTTGCCGTTCGCACTCCGGGCTCGTGCTCTCCGGCCCCTCCTCAAGCACTGGCGCTGGCTGCTGATCTACACCGTGATCGAGATCATCGGTCCCTGGGTGCTGCTCGGTCACGTGGAGACCCGGCTGAACAGCTCGACCACCGGGTTGTTGGTCGCCATGGTCCCGATCGTGGCGGCGATCATCGTCACCGTGACCGGGCACGACCGGCTCGGGGCGCGGCGGATCACCGGACTGGCGATCGGTTTCATCGGAGTCGCTTTGCTGGTCGGGCTGGACATCCGGGCTGACGACCTGATCGCGATCCTGCAGATCCTGGTCGTCGTCGTGGGGTACGCGATCGGCCCGATCATCATCGCCCAGAAGCTGAACGCCCTGCCCGCCATCGGCGTGGTCACGGCGTCGTTGGTGATCGCGTCGGTGGTCTACGCGCCGTTCGCCATCGTGCTGCGACCGAGCACGGCCAGCCCGGCAGCGATCGGGTCGGTGCTGCTGTTGGCGGTGGTCTGTACGGCGGCGGCCTTCATGGTCATGTTCGCGCTGATCGCCGAGGCCGGTCCGGCCCGGATGACCTTGATCACCTACGTCAATCCGGCCGTGGCCATCCTGCTCGGGGCCCTGGTGCTGAACGAGCCGATCACCACCGGACTGCTGATCGGGTTCCCGCTCATCATCCTCGGTTCGATCCTGGGCACCTGGCGGAACGCCCCACCGCCCGAGCTCAGTGCCGTCGTATCGAGCCAACGGCAAAGCTGATTCCGATATTCTGACGGGAATACGTGAGAGGGAGGGCGATGACGCCGTCGGGCCGTTCGGCCGGGACCATAGCGGCCGATGCCGTGCACCAGCAGCTCAGGGATGCGATTCTGAGTGCGCAGTACCGGCCCAACCAGCGCTTGGTCGAGCAGGACCTGTCCGTGCAACTGAAGGTGAGCCGGACTCCGGTCCGAGAGGCGCTGCTTCGGTTGAAGCAAGAGGGTCTGGTCGTGCAGCAGAAGGGCTGGATCGTCCGAGACCACGCTCCGCACGAGATCATCGAGTTGCTGGAGGCCCGGGCCGAACTCGAATCGGCCACTGCTCGACTGGCCGCCCGGCGGATCGACGCCGAGACGTTGGAGCAACTGGCCGCGCTGATCGAACAGATGGAACAGCCCGGTCTGCCGCAGAGCAAGATCAACGAGCTGAACGACGAGTTCCACGACCTGATCATCAAAGCAGGCGGAAACCACGTGCTGCGTGACGCCGCCCGCGGCACCAAGATCAACTACTGGAACTTCAACACCCCGGTGATCTTCACCGAGGATGACGAACGACAAGTGAACCGAGAGCATCGCGATCTCTATACGGCCTTGCAGAACGGCGATGCCGAGACGGCAGCCAGCATCGCCCGGGATCACGTCCACCGGACTACCAAGATCATCGCGCACGCCTTGAGGCTTGATCCTCATGACTGATCCGATCGGCACGCTCTGGCTCAGTGCGGCCTACAGCCACCTGTTCCGCGGAGTCAGGGTGACGGTCGAGGAACTGGACCCGACCGAGCCATTGGGCGCCGCGCGCGCTCGACTCGCCTTCAGTGACGGGATCGAGGTCGACGCCGAATTGTTGGAATCCGACACCGCCGGAAATCTGGCCTTGGCCGTGCCGGCGTACGAGACGGCGACCGGGCATCCGGTGGCGGCAGCGGTCTGGCCGGTGGTGGAGATCGGCACCGCGAGATCCGGCAGTGGCGAGAACGCCGAGCGGCTCTGTCTCAAGCTGGGTCAGCGGGTCGTCTGACCCTACGCCTGCGGATGGCGCGATCCCGGGTCTGCCGGCGATGCCGGGTCAGCTGACGACGCAGCGATGAGCCGCCGAAGAGGGCCAGGCCGATCAGCACGACAGCACTGCCGACCCAGGCCGGCCAGCCGGGCCGCTCACCGAGCACACCGACACCGAGAGTGATGCCGACCACCGGTTGCAGGTAGGTGTTCAGGCTGGTCTTGGTGGAGCCCCAGGTGCGGATGAAGTGGAAGAACAGCACGTAGCCGAACGCGGATCCGAGGACGCCGAGCTCGAGCAGCGCCACGACGGAGAGTGGCCGGACGTCGGCGGGCAGCTGCCAGCCGCGGGTGAACAGCATCACGGGCAGCAACCAGAGTGTTCCGAAGCCCAGCTGGAGGAACGCGGTCAGCAACGGGTGCACGTCACCGACGAAGTGCCGGGTGTACAGGTTCGCGATGGCATAGACGATCGACGTGCCGACGATCACGACCGACCAGGTCCAGCTGGTCGATGCGGAGGTGTTGCCTGCCGTCAGCAGGATCACCCCGCCGAAGGCGATCAGGATCGCGACCAGACGGGTCGCGTCGAAGGTCTCCGAGTGCAACACCAGGGTGGCGATCAAGAAGACGAAGATCGGCGTCGTGCTGGACAGCACGATGGCCACCGATGAGTCGACCCAGACCTGGGCCCAGGTGAGCAGTGAGTAGGGCAGGGCGATGCTCAGAATGCCCAGGAACACGAAGTGGCCCCATACGGCGGCACGGCGGGGCAGGCCGGGCCGGATGACGAGGACCACGGCGCCCAGGATGGCGGTGGCGATCAGCATCCGGATGAACACGATCTGCAAGGGGGTGAAGGAGTCGAGCGCCAACGAGGTGAAGAAGAAACTCGACCCCCAGATCGTGATCATCAGCCCGTAGAGGATGAGCCGTCCGGGAGTCACGGCGGGGGAGGAGACGTGGAGCGGGCTGGTGGCCCGCACCACGTCTGCCTTGGGTTCGATCACTCCTCAGGTCACGATTCCATCGCGGTGAGGAAGGATCGAGTCCGCTCGTTGTCCGGATTCGTGAGCAGTTTCTCGGCCGGTCCGGACTCGACGATGGCCCCGTTCACCATGAAGATGATCCAGTCGGCGATGTCGTGCACCAACGGGATGTCGTGGGTGGCCATCAGCATGGTGTTGCGTTCGGCCGCCAACTCCTTGATGACGTTGGCGACCTCGACCCGCAACTCCGGGTCGAGGGCACTGGTCGGCTCGTCGAGCAGCATCATCGTGGGATTCATCGCAAGCGCCCGGGCGATCGCGACGCGCTGCTGCTGTCCACCCGACAGTTGGGCGGGATAATGGTCCTCCCGACCCTCGAGACCCACTCGCAGCAGGTACTCCCGAGCCTTCCGTTCCGCCTCGTCCCGGCTCCGCTTCAAGACCTCGGTCTGTCCGTACATGACATTGGCCAAGGCCGTCATGTGGCGGAACAGGTTGAAGCTCTGGAAGACCATGCCCACCTTCGCCCGCTGCTGCGAGGCGTCCTTGTCGGGGAGTTCGTAGAGGACATTGCCGACCTTGCGGTAGCCGATGAGCTCGCCGTCGATCTCGATGGTGCCGGAGTCGATGTCCTGCAGGTTGTTCACGCAACGCAAGAAGGTGGACTTGCCGGCGCCGGACGGTCCGATCAACGCCACCACCTCGCCCTCGTGGACGCGTACGGAGACATCGTGGAGGACCTTGACCGGCCCGAACGACTTGAAGACGTGTCGGGACTCGAGCTTGATCGGGCTTTCTTTGTCTGACATGGCTCTACCTCGCTGGGAATCGGCGTTCGAGGAACTGCTGCACGAACGACACGACCGCAGTCAGCACCAGGTACCAGAAGGCGGCTACGAGGAGGAGCTCCAGGTATTTGAAGTTCGTGTAGTAGACGCGGCTGACGGTCAAGAGGATCTCCATGTAGCCGATGGTGTAGGCCAGGGAGGTGTTCTTGATCATCATGATGTACTGGTTGCCGAAGGACGGAAGGATGATCCGGAAGGCCTGCACCAGCACGATCTGGGTGGTGATCTTGCGTCGTGGCAGGCCCAGCGCCATGGCTGCGTCTCGCTGGCCCTTGTCCACCCCGAGGATGCCGGAGCGGATCACCTCGGCCATGTAACCGGTCTCGGCGAGGGACAATGCGAACAGGCCGGCAACGAACGGGGTGAAGAAGGCGCTGGCCGGTACGTCGATGTAGGCGACCTGGGTGAATGGGTTGCCGAGCCGGATCTGACCGACCATGCGTGGGATCGCGTAGAACCAGATCAGCAACTGAACCAGCATGGGCGTGCCGCGGAACAGGAAGACGTACGCCGCCGCTGCCGTGGACAGCACCTTGTTGCTCGAGATCCGCATCAGGGCGACCACGGTGCCGAGGACCAGGGCGATGACGGTCGACAAGGTCGCGAGCGAGATCGTCGCCCAGACGCCCTTGAGGATCTGCGGACCGATCAGGTACTGCGCCACGGTGCCGAAGTCGAAGACCCCGGAGCCGACGAAGGTGAAGACCACCCAGCCCACGACGATGATCACGAGGGCAGCCTGGATGAACTGACCCCAAGCGGGGCGCTTCTTGACGGGGAAATAGACCTCTTCCCCGGTTGTGGTGACCGTGTTCGAGCTCATAGCCGACCTCCTGGTCCCGAGATGCCGTTAAGGCTTCGCGTCGAGGTCGTCATTGAGCGCCGGCTTCTTCAGGCCACCGGTGGTGATCCCCCACTTGTCGAGGATCTTCTGGTACGTGCCATCGTCGATCATCTCCTGCAACTTCTCGTACACCGCGTTCCGGAGCTGGGTGTTCTCCTTGGTGAACGTGTAGTTGATCAGGTAGTTGACCAGCGTGTAGTCGCCGATCGAGACGAAGTCGTCCGGGTTCTGCTTGACGATGAACTGGGTCTGGGCGAGGTCAGGTGTGTAGGCGTCGATCCGACCGGACATCAGGCCCTGCAGACCCAGCGGGGTCGAGGTGTAATAGGTGACCTTGATCTCCTTGCCGGCACCGCACTTCACGTTCTCCTTGGCGATCGCCTCCTCGAGGGTCGTCGAACCCTCGAGCATCCCGATCATCTTGCCGCAGAAGCTCTGAGCGTCGGCGTACTTGCCCTCATCCGCCTTGCGCAGGATGAATGTGGCTCCGGACTGGTAGTAGCCGACCATGTCGACCTGGGCCAGCCGCTCGGGATTCGGGCTCATGCCGCCCGAGCCCATGTCGAACTGCTGCGACTGGAGGCCGGTGATGATGGCGGAGTAGTCGATCTGGGTCCATTCGGCCTTCAGTCCGAGGCGTTTGGCGATCTCGTCGACGAAGTCGACGCTGAAGCCCTGCACCTGGGTGCCGCCCTCCTCGAAGAACTCGCCGGGGATGTAGGACTGTTGCGATCCGACCTTGAGGACACCCGGGGTGAGGGTGTGAACCGTGGGCGCGGACCCTTCTTCGGATGGGGTACCGCCGGAGACGCATCCGGCGAGCAGCACAGTGGCGCTGGCGAGTGCAACGGTCAACAGTTTGACGCGGCGCAGTCGAGACATTTCCCTTCTCCTTTCTGTTGGGGATGGCTGGTCCGGGAGCTGTCGCCCGGCATCAACGGGTGTCGGCAGAGCGGCCGGGTGCGACGGCCGGTGCGGGTCGGTCGAAATCGGGGCACTCGGCGGCCTCGTCGAAGATCGCCTGCACCTCGTGGCGATAGTCGAGCGGGAACTCCTGCTCCACGAGGCCGTCGGGCACTCGCTGCCAGTAGAACCGCGGCGGACGCATCGGCTTGCCCGGTTGGGAGAGCACGTAGGTGAACGCGTCGTAGGTTTCGCCGTCATCGCCGCGGACGGTGAGGAACACGATGTCGAAGTCGTCGAAGTCGTCGTTGACGCGATCGTCGTTGACCTCGAAGACGATCCCGCGAGCGGTCTTGCCGAGAGTCTTGGTGTCGGCGAGGTGACACCAGCCGCGGTCGGTGCGTTCACCTGCGGCGCGGAACTGGATCTGGTGGTTCGGCGCCGTCGCCTTCGTCACCTGTCGTGCTTCTGGCAGGTACTTGCGCAACTCCGAGTCGAGCAGGTACGTGCAGTAACCGAAGTAGTACATGGGTCCTTTCCACCGAGATGCCGAGTGCATCTATCAGTATTCCATAATGTACACGAGACGGTATACAGTCCGCTATACCGAGTTTCCGATCCGTTCTCCAGCAGAAAGGGCCTCCTCATGAGCGAGCTCTTCACCCAGCTGCACCACGTCTGCATCGTGGTGCGCGATCTCGATCGAGCCGTCGCCGCCTACGAGCGCTTGGGCATCACGCCGTGGTTCGACTATCCGAAGGGAAGTCCGTACGTGGAGCTGGAGGTTCCGGATCCACAGGGTTCGGCGAACATGCGCTACAAGTGCCACGATCTGGCGAACGTGCAGCTCCAGCTCTGCCAGCCGGGTCCGGAGGACACCCCGCAGCGCCGGTTCCTGGACGAGCACGGCGAGGGTGTCTATCACCTGGGTTTCGAGATCGACGACGTCGGGTCCGCCGTCGATGCCGGTCAAGAGCTCGGTCTCGACGTCGTGGCCCGCGGGCTGCGGGCCGACGGATCAGGTTTCGCCTATTTCGACACTCGGGCAGCGACCGGAGTCACCTTGGAGGTGCGCCGGACCGTGAGCCCGCGCCGGGCGATCAGCTGACCGGCTCCGGCTGGATCGGCACCGGTTCGGTAGTGACCCGGGAATCCAGGTACCCGTTGGACCGATCTCGGTACCGACCACGGATTCCTGGCCGGTTGACCGCCCCGATTCTCGAAGCAGGACACCGCCGCAGTTCGCGGCGGGAGCAGAGAGGATCACCATCATGGTCGACAAGACCACCATCGGCGGCAACGGGACCGACGGCGAGTTGCGCGTCAACGACGCAGCCAACCAGCCCATGACGCCGCGGAGATGTTCGACGTCGAGGGG
>JASGEZ010000105.1:0-6238 GCA_047605905.1 Microlunatus sp. | reverse complement strand
CTGAAGGCCCGGGCGGCACGGATTGCCAGCCGTCGCCAGACCAGGCAGAATCACACCCAATCAGGCCAGCCCAAATGAGGACAATTAACACCCCCAACTGGTCGATTTACTCAGATACACCGCGGTCCACCGCCGCTCGGAGCCCGGGCTGGCCCATCTGGTAGTAGCCGAAAGGAGGTGGCGTCGGTTCGAAGCCGATCCGACGGAAGTCATCAAGAGTCGGGTCGTCATAGACGTCCACGCTGAGCCGCGGACCGTCGGCAGTGTCCATTAGCCACGTGATGAGTTCAGCCCGAACGTCTGGGTTGTCCGGTGCTACCTGCAACGACAGGGAGCCTGGCTGACTGCGCCCGGCCCAACCGACCAGATCCCCATCTGGTCCGTCGATCATCATGACCGTGTCGGCCAACTGACCCGTTGCCAACGACCATCCCAACCCGCCCGGATGCAGACCAGAAGGCCAGCATCTGCTCGCTAGCGTCTGCATCGCCGACGTGTCCGCTGCACTCGTCCATACCCGCGGATCTGCCCTCACCAGGCCGATCATCCACCAGGCGCGCGGTCTTCGCACCCTGGATTCCGGGGTCCATGATCAGCACCCGAGCTGTACGACCGCCGCGACCTAGTGCCCGGTGCTGGCGTAGTGGCGGATCTGGCTCCGCCAGAAGCCGTACGCGGCAGCGAACAGCAGCACACCGATCAGCGGAGCAAGGACCGCGAGCCATGGCAGCAGCAGCTCGTCGGTCCGGCCGAGCAGCACGGTGGCCGGGAAGTAGGCGATGAAAGCCAGCGGGAAGACGAAGGTCAGTCCGAACTGGACCGACACTGGGAAGATCCTGAGCGGGTAGCCTCCGAGCGTCGACAGCAGCTGGTCGATGGCACCCGAGAGCGCGTACGTGGTCGTCATCCGGAAGGCGAGCGCCGATGCGGCGAGGTGCATGGCTGCTTCGACCAGCGCCGCACCGAGGAGTGCGAGAACGAGGTACGCCAGTGCCGGTGCCGTCCAAGCAACGTCGACATGCATGGCGCCGACGACGATGAGTGCCACTCCCCCGACGAGATCACCCAGGACCGTCAGATTGAATCTCCTGGTCAGCAGTTGGATGAGCGGATCCACCGGTCGGGTGAGATAGCGGTCGAATTCACCCTGCCGGACTACTTCTGTGATGGGACCCATCAGCTGGGCGAAACCGAAAGTGAAGACACCATGGGCACCAAGCCGCAGCCCATACAGCAAGGTGAGTTCCGCCAGTCCCCAACCACCGATGTCTCCGAAACGATCGACGACGACCCAGATGAACGCGAACCCGGCACCTTGGTAAGCGATCGCACCGATCAGTTCGATGACCAGATTCGCACGGTACTGACCCTGGGCGCGCATCGAGGCAGCCAACAGCACCCGATACATGCGAGCTTGGCGAAGAAGACGACTGAACACCTCGATCAGCCGCCCTGCACGACGACGCGGTTGAGGACCCGGCCCCACGTGAGCCGGAGCGCAACACCGAGAATGACCACCCACCCGGCGGCAACCCCGAGCGCCTGCCACATCGCCGGACCTTGCAGAACACCCACATAGATGGCCACCGGACTGAAGGTCGTGGCCTGGAACGGCAGCAACCCGGCGAGGATCCGGAGCCAGTCGGGCATGAACCACAGCGGCACCAGCGAGCCGGACAGGAACCGCGAGACCAGCGTGAACGATAGGTAGATCCCGGTCACCTCCAGCGACCAGAACGACGTCATGTCGAGCAACAGAACCAGCTGGACGGAGATCACGGTCGCCAGCGCGAGCGCCACCAGGTAGCCGAGCAACGCCGCGACCGAGGCCGGTGCCGCGACACCACCGAAGACCATCGCAATCACCAGGGCGGCCATCGCAAACGGTACGCAACCGGCGATGGTGCCGATCCGCCCCATAGTGACCTGCCACAGCAGATCCAAGGGTCGGGCGAGGTCGGTGCCGATCCGCCCTTCGCGGACCCGCTCCTGCAGCGAATAGACGCCCCAGTGGTTCAGCACCCAGAACTGCACCGTCGACAAGGTCACGTACGCCAGCTGCACCGGCAGCGAGATCTCGCCGGCACCGCCTGATCCCGGGACTGCGGTATCGCCGGCATACACCCAGGTCCACACCATCCGCAGGGCGAGGATCTGCACCAGCAGGACGACTGCGGAGATCACCAAACCCGATCGATAGACCCAGAGGCTACGGCCGGCCAGGACGGCGATCGCGACACTGGCACGGAAGCGGGACCGTCGGCTGATCCGGCCTATCCGGTTGGTCGGTACGGGTGCGCCTCTCATGCGGTCCCAGGACCTGAGGCGTCCCCGGCCGCGTAGATCTGCCGCAGCACGCCTTCGAGGTCGGGATCGATGATGGACAGGTCGGAGACCTGGTAGTCGGCCAGCACGGCGCTGATCACCTCAGCCGCCGAGCGCTCGTCCGGGTTGAACCGCAGCCACACCTTGCCGTCCTCCACCCGGGCCGGCTCGGCGCCGAGAACGGACAGGCGATCGGCCTGCGTGGGGTCGGCAGGCTGGACGACGACTTCACGGTAGGGGGCATACCGGGTCTTCAAGGTGGCAAGATCGCCGTCGTAGACGACCCGACCGTGATCGATCAGGATCAGCCGGCTCGCCAGACGTTCCAGGTCGTCGAGGTCGTGGGTGGTCAGGATGACCGTCGTACGACGCTGCCTGTTGAGCTCGGCGAGGAAGGTCCGGATCGCCTCCTTCGCCAGCACGTCGAGCCCGATCGTGGGTTCGTCGAGATAGAGCACGGCGGGCTCGTAGAGCATGGCGGCCGCTAGGTCGGCGCGCATCCGCTGACCCAGCGACAGCTGCCGTACCGGTGTGGAGAGGAACTCACCCAGTCCCAACAGGTCGGTGAACATCGCCAGGTTGGCGTCGAACATGGCGGTCGGAACCTCGTAGAGCTCCTTCACCAGCCGGAACGACTCGGTCACCGGTAGGTCCCACCACAGCTGCGAGCGTTGGCCGAACACGACCCCGATCTGGCGCGCGTTGCGCTCCCGATCCCGCCACGGAGCCAAACCACCGACCTCGACCGTGCCGGAGGTCGGCACCATGATTCCGGTCAGCATCTTGATCGTCGTCGACTTCCCGGCTCCGTTCGGACCGAGATAGCCGACCAATTCGCCCGGCTCGATGTCGAACGACACGTCCTCGACCGCCGACACGACGTCGTATTGCCGGGTTGCCAAGGTCCGCAGTCCACCCAGTCGGCCCTCGAACCGACGAGGGCGGCGGAATTCCTTGCTCAGGTTCCGCACCTTGATCACCGACTCGTCCGACATGGTTCCGGAGGCTATCGACGGATAGGGACAGCTGTCCCCTTCATTTCGCACGGTCAGCCCTGGTGCAGCCAGATCCAGTTGCCATCAGGGTCGGTCACGGCGCTGGATCTGGGCTTGTCTTCCTGATCGACCGGAGCGACTGCCTCGGCCCCACCGGCCTGCACCGCTCGGCGATGTGCCCCGTCGAGATCAGGGACGAGGAAGCCGATGGTGCTGGAACCTGGGCGGTCGAAGTCGGACTCGTCGACGAGGAAGAGCAGGAAGAAGCCCGGCTGCCCGTAGTCGCCAAACTGGTAGGCGCGGTCGTCCTGATCGCGGGTGTGGCGAACCACGCGTGGCACCAAGCCGAAGGCTTCCCCGTAGAAGAGCTCAGCTCGTGCCTTGTCACTCACGCCGAGTCTGATCTGCACCGGTGTGATGGTCGTGGCGATCGTCGGCATCCGGATCCCTTCGGTGGCGTAGGTGGAACATTTTGCGATCTGACGGTCGAGGTGGTCCCGCTGCCTGACCAGCCGATCGGTCTGATCGGCAAGGAGAGCACGGGCTTGGTCGGAGTCGGGGTCAAGGACGATGGTCCGGACAGCGGCGAGCGATACGCCGAGCCACCGCAAGTCGGCGATAAGGCGAGCGCCGGTCAGTTGGTCCGGCGAATACCGCCGGTATCCAGTGCGTGGATCCACGTGAGCGGGTGCCAGCAGCCCGATCGCATCGTAGTGGCGCAAGGTGTGCTCACTGAGCCCGGACAGCTTCGCGAAAGACCCGACAGGGACAAGATCATCGTTCACCGTTCGAGCATGGAGCCTCGGGTAACCCGAAGGTCAAGACCCCGGCCGACGGAGTTAGGGTGTCATGTCGACGAGGGCTTCCAGCAGGGACCGGATCTCGACCGGTTGCAGGTTCATCGAGTCCAGCTCGCTCAGCCGGATCCACGCCGGCTCGTACGTGTTGTCCGATGACACGCTCATCAGCTCTGGACCGCCGAGCCGCATGGTGTCAGAGGTGTCCACGGTCGTCAGGTAGTAGTGAGCAGTCCGATCTGCGTGCTGAAGGGTCCAGAGCTTTCGACTGATCCGCCCGACGAGGCCGGTCTCCTCCTGAAGCTCGCGGAGGGCCGCGGCATCGGGCTGCTCATCCTGCTCCACGCCACCGCCGGGGAGTACGCAGTAGCGTCGCCCCGCCTTGTAACGCCGGATCACCAGAATCTTCCGGTCCGGCCCCAGGACAACATTGACTGCGCGTTCCCGGGCTCCCGACATGGCTCGAACTCTAGACGCCTCCGCGTCGCTGGAACTCGCCCGAACTCTCAGTCCAGGACCTCAGCCACACTCGTCCCTGTCAGAATACGCAGAGCCCAGGTATGCAACTGGCTGCTACTGGCGGCACGCACGCGCTCCTGAACCTCCACACTCTGCGGACCGAACTTCGCAGCTAGTTGCTTCAATACGAGCTCCGCCTGGCCCTCAGCACGGAGCATCTCGGCAGTAGTCATCAGTGCCTCCTCTACAACGGGCCCCAACCGGACAGCGAACGGACGAAGCCGCTCAGCCGGAACATCGCTGACATTAACAATGTACGTGAACGCCGTGTGACCACTGACAACGCCGAGTGGCTCGACCCTGACCAGTGCATCCAGACGTACATTGGCGCTGTGGTCGCCGATGCCTCAGCACCCTCGACGGGACGGATTGTGTTCCGGGCGATCGGGGCCGGCTACTTTGCGCTGATCAGTTGGCAGGCGTTCACGCTGCCGGATGACGTCCCGGGTCAGCTGGACTTCGGCGGTGAAGTTACCCGATGGGGATCTCGGACCGGCCATATCTTGCTGGGTCTGTTCGTCGGCATCCTCATCATTGCGAGCTTCTCCCTCACACCGCGGATCGCCTTCAAGAACACCGCCCTGCTCAATCTGCCGCACAAGGACTACTGGACAAGGCCCGAGAACTGGCCGACTGCTCAGCAAAGACTGCGAAACTACCTGAGCTGGCTCGGCGCCCTGACGTTGACCTTCGTCGGCTACGCGATGTGGACGGTCGGTGTCACCGCGACCGCCGAGCCGCCTCCCGCGTGGGCGTTCATCGCGGCAACGGGCGTTTTCCTCGCGACCATCCTCGGCTATGCGATCTGGATGATGGTCGGGCCGCGATGGCAACCGCCGGTCAGCCGGCGGTGACAGACTCCCCCACGTACGCTGCGAGATGTTGACCGGTCAGGGTCGATCGGCCAGCCACTAGGTCTGCAGGCATGCCCTCGAAGACGATCTGGCCGCCGTCGTGACCGGCGCCGGGGCCGAGGTCGATGATCCAGTCGGCATGCGCCATCACGGCCTGGTGGTGCTCGATCACGATCACCGACTTGCCGGAGTCGACCAGCCGGTCGAGCAGACCGAGCAATTGCTCGACATCGGCGAGATGCAACCCGCTGGTGGGCTCGTCGAGGATGTAGACCCCGCCCTTCTCCCCCATGTGGGTGGCCAGCTTCAACCGCTGGCGTTCGCCGCCGGACAGCGTGGTGAGCGGCTGACCCAGGGTGAGATAGCCGAGACCGACATCAACGAACCGCTCCAGGATCTTGTGCGCCGCCGGCGTTCGTGCATCGCCTGACCCGAAGAACGCCTCAGCCTCGGCTGCCGGCATGGTGAGCACCTCGCTGATGTCTCGACCGCCCAGCTTGTACTCCAGCACCGAGGCATCGAACCGCTTGCCCTCGCACACCTCGCAGGGTGTGGTGACACCGGCCATCATCGCCAGATCGGTATAGATCACCCCGGCGCCGTTGCAGTTGGGGCACGCACCGTCCGAGTTGGGGCTGAACAGGGCCGGCTTCACACCATTGACCTTGGCGAACGCCTTGCGGATCGGCTCCAGCAGACCGGTATAGGTCGCGGGATTGCTGCGTCGCGATCCCTTGATACCGGTCTG